>NZ_KE386495.1:671071-971071 GCF_000427425.1 Caldanaerobius polysaccharolyticus DSM 13641
GAAAGTAGGGCTTAGTGATCCGGTGGTGTAGAGTGGGATAGCCATCGCGCAACGGATAAAAGCTACCCCGGGGATAACAGGCTGATCTCCCCCGAAGAGTCCACATCGACGGGGAGGTTTGGCACCTCGATGTCGGCTCATCGCATCCTGGGGCTGAAGTAGGTTCCAAGGGTTGGGCTGTTCGCCCATTAAAGCGGTACGCGAGCTGGGTTCAGAACGTCGTGAGACAGTTCGGTCCCTATCCGTCGCGGGCGTAGGAAATTTGAGAGGAGCCTTTCCTAGTACGAGAGGACCGGAAAGGACGGACCGATGGTGCACCAGTTGCGGTGCCAACCGCACAGCTGGGAAGCCAAGTCCGGGAGTGATAAACGCTGAAAGCATCTAAGCGTGAAGCACGCCTCAAGATAAGATTTCCCATACCGGAAAGGTAGTAAGACCCCTCGAAGAAGACGAGGTAGATAGGCTTAAGGTGTAAGAGCAGAAATGCTTTAAGCTGGTAAGTACTAATAGGTCGAGGCCTTGACCTTATACCCACCCCCCCTTTATCCTGGCAAGGTTAAGAGCATCTGGAAAGCAGGTGCTTTTTTTATTTTTCTATGTTATAAGAGTGTAAAATATGTTATATTCATTAAGCGAGGGCATTTAAGGTGAGCTTATATTATTAATGAGTGGAAAGGGTGCTATGATGTTTGGCAATATAAGGGGTAATGCCAGAGGGTGCCTTTTATATGAACCCATGTTTGTCATACCCTACAGCATGTTTACGACGTATTCATCTCTGTATATGAAAGAATTAGGATTAAGTGATACCCAGATCGGCTTCATCACATCGCTGGGGTTGTTGGTACAGATATATTCTTCATTTATAAGCGGGTATCTCACTGACGTGCTAGGCAGAAGAAAAGCCCTTATCCTGTTTGACTTGTTGAGCTGGAGTATAGCTACGCTCATATGGGCAGTATCCCAAAATTTCTGGTATTTTTTTATAGCTGCTATAATAAACGGTTTCCAGAAGGTGCCGAATACAGCGTGGAATTGTCTGTTGGTAGAGGATACGGATCCTCAGGATCGACCTGTGATTTTTGCTGTGCTTCAGTTTATAGGTATTATAGCCGGATTCTTTGCTCCTTTGGGGGGGCTTCTTGTAAAACGTTTTACGTTAGTGCCTGCTATGAGGATAATGTATGCCATAGCTTTTGTGAGCATGACGTTGATGTTTATAGGCAGAAATTATGCCACCCATGAAACCGATATAGGCATTAAAAAGATGAAAGAAAGCAGCGGATTAAAATTCAGTGATAGCATTAAAGAATACGTGAGTGCTGTAAGAGAGATATGGAATAATAAAGCTCTTATGATCATATTCGCTGTATATATACTCAATAATTTCCAGATTACTATAAGAGGAACGTATCAGTATTTATACCTTGTCGATGTGCTAAAATTAAGTGATGTGATGATATCTGTATTTCCTTCTGTTTCCTCTTTAGCTATGCTGATATTGTTGTTTTTTATTATGCCAAGGCTTAAAAATGAATACGCTGATAAGTATATGAAATACGGTTTTGCGGCATCTTTGGTCGCCAATTTGATACTGGTTCTGGCTCCTCCTGCCAACATACCTCTGGCGATGGTGAGTACTTTGCTGGTTTCAGCAGGGGGTATGATTATAACTCCGTATCTTGAAAGCGCGGTGGCCAATGCCATTTCCGATGAAACTAGGGCAAAAACTTTTTCCATATTAACTGTTCTTATATTGCTTTTTATATCACCTGCGGGGATTATCGGCGGCTGGACTTATTCTATACAGCCTAGGATACCATTTGTACTGGTGGCTGTTACGTTTTTGCTTTGTATAATTCTAATGGGGGTGTTAGTAAAATATAACAGAGTAAATTGTGGCGAGAAAAAAGCATCTTCTGAGCTTTGACGTAAATGGTCATGTAAAGCAGTACCATAGGGCTGTATTTATTGATTTTACGCCATTACGAGGGTATAGAAAAGCTTGATGGCTATAGTAAATCCATCGATGGGTTTGAAAAAAGTTTACGGAGATTAACCGTTAATGTGTATTAGCCAAAAAACGGTCTTTTTATCCCAGCCTAGGTCCCATGGCACATGATAACGGTCAGATGTATGGGAGTTGACCACAGGGATGGACTTACTGTTTAATCCAGTCACTATAGCGAAATGCACTATGTCGTTTTTTTCCTCGTATGCGATAAGGTCACCGATTGAGAGACTGCTAAGATGCTTTTCCACTTCCTCATAATTTCCTTTGGCTATAAGGCTTCCTTTTCCAGAATACAGGAGGTAGCTGGCTAAAGAGTCGGCCTGTACCCACGCCTTGCTTCCAGCTTTTCCGTTAAAAAACCACGTGTAATCCTGAGGCAGGCCACCTCCTTCCTCAGGATCTCCTAAGCATTGGGAGACGAAATTAGTACAGTCACCTCCTAAAGCTGTGTAGTCGGGGTACTTCTGGTTGTATCTATGGTTTTTTTCTGTCCGATAAGCACCTCCATTGTACATGTCGGCGTATTTTACGGCTTTTTCCCTATCGTAACGGTATGTATTTGAGTTTGCTTTTTGTTGGATTGCTAGGTTTTGAAATGCCGCTTGGGCTTGGCTGTATAAGGTTGAAGCAGGTGTAACGTCATGGATGGTGGTATCTTCATCTAAGGGGTCCGTGTACCAGTCTCGTTTTATCAGCCATTTTCCATCTTTTTGTACCATTTCTATGGCGTGCCTTATACCTATGCCGAAAAGGTTTTTGTTATTATCATCATACTCGTAATTGGCGTTCATGGTTTCAACGGCGTATATCCATACGGATTCGCCTTTTCTCTCGGTATATATTATCCTAAGATCTATGTATATATTTGAGAAATGGACATTTCGCTTTTTTGCCCATGAAGTCACATAATTTATGCGCCTGATCTCGTGCTCGTATGCGTATTTGCCGTATATGGAACTTAAATCAAAAAAGTCCTTTAGATTTTTTTCTGTTATTCCTGTAAGGGCTTTTGTCTTTACGTCAAATATGTTTTTAAGGGACGATTTAATACTAGCTGATATGTCTTCGTTGTTGCTCATGGTGAACAGTTCCGGGTTTATTTGGTAATCGTAAATCATTTTTGATATGCGGGCTATGTGTTTAAACCCTGTTTCTACATCTTTATTTTTGTCAGTGAGCACTGCTAAAATATATGGTCTTTGGCAATAAACTATCCCTACGTCATTGGCTACGTCGTGTAAATCACCTTCTTTATGGGGTATATACAGTCCATCAGGGAGAAGAGCAGGAATGCCTGAATTATAAACTGTGTGGGCCAGGTCATCGAGCAGCATTTTTCCTAATTCTGAATTGGCTTTGGTAAAGGATATCACCGCTTCCATATAAGTGACCATATCTTTTGCTGTAGTCATGTTTTTGCCGCCAGGGTATACTGTTTTGCCGCCCAGGTTTTTCATAAACTTGATTATGTTGTCCTTTCCTAGGTAGCGCATGATCATCCGATTGGCGATGTTGTCACTGGTGGTAATGGCCTGATTAGCTAGAGTCCTCAATGAGTACTTATCTCCTGGCTTAGCGATGTACTCTAAAACCCCTGCTCCTGATTCAAAGTCTTTGTCTTTATCATAGGCTATTTTGGCGTTAAGGTCTACTTTTTTCTCGGAGGCCAAGGTATAAAGATATAGCACTATGGGCACTTTTACTGTGCTAGCAGCGGTGAAGGCCTTGTTTTCATTTATACCAAAATCGGTATTGGTGGTGAGGTCTTTGAAGTACACGCCTGCTGACAGGTTATTGGATGATATGTACTCTGCGATTTTTTGCTTTAGAGGTTGATAATCAGGTTGGAGCATTCTGTCTTCTTCTGAGCTTTTTTCAACTCTAACCGATTTAGCCGATGGGAGCGCGCTAGTATAGATAGGTAACCTTATGGCAAAGAATGCGACCAGTATGCTTATGATTACTATAACTGCGCTCAGTATAGCGCGGTTGAGCATCATGATAAGATCACTCCTCAAATCTTCAACGAGCCTAAATCTAGAATAATTTTATGACGGAGTGATTTTTTGATGACAAAAAAATCTGCCACAAACGGCAGATGATCAAAGGGCTGGTCCTGATGTGACTACTTCATCACTTACGCCCTTAAATTTTTTAAAGTTTTCTATAAAGTTCAGCGCCAGCTTTCGAATCTGTTTATCGTACGAACTTTTGTCAGCCCAGGTGTTTTTGGGATTTAGTATTTCAGGAGGTACGCTCGGGCATTGTACTGGCATCATGAGGTTAAACACCGGTAATTTTGCGTACTCCACGCAGTCCAGATTTCCCGATAAAGCCGCGGATATCATAGCGCGAGTGTATTTTAGTCTTATCCTCTTACCAACGCCGTAGGGACCGCCTGTCCAGCCAGTATTTACCAGCCACACGTTAGGATTGTACTTTTCTATCCTTTCGCCTAAAAGCTCAGCGTATTTTACGGGTTCAAGGGGTAGGAAAGGCGCTCCGAAGCAGTTGGAAAACGTGGCTTGAGGCTCTGTTATACCTCTTTCAGTTCCAGCTAATTTGCTGGTGTAACCTGATAGAAAGTAGTACATGGCCTGTTCTTTTGTAAGCTTTGATATAGGCGGGAGGATTCCAAAGGCATCAGCGGTGAGAAATACCACATTTTTAGGAATACCTCCTGTACCTGAGGCCACAGCGTTAGGCATGTGAGAGAGCGGGTATGCAGCCCTGGTATTTTCAGTATATGTGCTATCGTCAAAACGACAGTTTCTATTCTCGTCTACCACCACGTTTTCCAAAAGTGTACCAAACTTAATAGCATTCCATATCTGGGGTTCATTTTCCTGGGAAAGGTTTATGCATTTGGCATAACACCCTCCTTCAAAATTGAATATTCCCTTATCTGACCAGCCGTGTTCATCGTCACCTATAAGGTATCTTTCAGGATCAGCTGATAAAGTAGTCTTACCCGTTCCTGATAGCCCAAAAAACAATGCTACATCGCCGTTTTTGCCCACATTGGCGGAACAGTGCATAGGAAGAACGCCTCTGTGAGGTAATATGTAGTTCATAACGGAAAATACGGACTTTTTTATTTCGCCGCAATACGACGTACCACCTATTATTACTGTTTTTTCTACGTAGTTTACTATAATAAAGGCTTCTGAATGAGTTCCGTCTAATTCAGGGCAAGCATTAAAACCGGGTGCCGCGATAACAGTGTAATCAGGCTGAAAATCTTTAAGTTCTTCCTCTGGTGGGTTTATAAACAGTTGATGGGAAAAAAGGTTTTGCGTTGCCAGTTCGTTGACGACTCGAACTTTTAGCCGGTATTCAGGATCTGCGCCTACGTAACCGTCAAAGACGAATAAATCTCGGTTTTGCAGATAAGCCATGAGCTTTTCGTACAGGTGATGATATTTTTCATGAGAAATGGGTCTGTTGATGTTGCCCCAGCTTATCTCGCGGTGGATTTCGGGGTAGTCTACGATGAACTTGTCGTGGGGTGAACGGCCAGTGTATTTTCCTGTCAGTATGTTTAGTGCTCCAGTACTTGTCAAAATGGCTTCTTTTCGGCTTAGAGACATTTCCACCAAGACGGGTACTGGAAGGTTCCTGTAAATTCGACCTGTATTTAATAGACCTGGTATCTTTACCATTTTAAAACCTCCTTTTTCACACTATAAATTATACTCCTAATTTTCTTACAATTAAATAGGTAAGCGTCTTTTTTGCATAAAAAGTTAGAAACAAGAAAAAATCATATATAGATTATTGTAGATGGAGGTGTTTATATTGTTGGTAGTTTTTATGCGAGCTCTTATTTTGTACATAGTGGTGGTTGCTGTGATGAGGATAATGGGCAAGCAGCAAGTAGCCCAGTTACAACCTTATGAACTTGCCGTCGCTTTAATGATAGCGGATTTAGGAGCGGTGCCCATGCAGAATACAGGGATACCTCTTGTAACAGGTATAGTTCCGATTTTGACCCTTCTTATGGCACAGGTCCTGATATCATACCTCTCGCTAAAAAGCGAGGTGGTTAGAAAGGTGGTATGTGGTACCCCCAGCATACTGATAAACAGAGGAAAGATCAATGAAAAGGAGTTATTCAAGGAGAGGTATAATGTCAACGACTTGTTAGAGCAGTTGCGGTCTATGGGTTATTACAATATAGCGGATGTGGAATTCGCTATATTGGAGACCAATGGTACGTTAAGTGTGATCCCCAAAAGTGACAAAAGGCCTGTCAATCCTTCCGATTTAAATTTAAAACCTCAATATGAAGGGGTACCTGTGCCTGTAATCATCGATGGGAAAATCGATGAGGCTAATATGAAAGAAGCTAATATAGATATTAACTGGCTTAAAACCCAGCTGGCTTTGTTTGACGTAAAAGAGATCGATGAAGTGCTTTTAGCCAGTGTGGATGACCAGAAAAGGCTTTACGTGACGAAAAAAGGAGACAGGTAAACTTATGAGGCATATTTTGATTGTAGTCCTGGTGCTGGCTTTGATAATAGCGGGAGATGTAGGCGCATACAGGTACCTTAAGACGACATCGGCGTCGCTAAATTCTGAGGTTAAATCTATGGTGGATTATATAAGTAAAGGCCAGTGGGAGCAAGCCACCGCCTCGGCAGATGCCTTAAGGAGGGAATGGGGCAAAAGAAAGTCTGCGTGGAGTATCTTGGTAGACCATAAAGAGATTGACGAGATAGAACAGAGCTTAATACGAGCGGAGTACTACATTAAGACAAAAAATAAATCTATGTCACTTGCAGAGTCAAAGACGCTGTCTAGCATAATAGAGCATATCCCCGATAATCAGTTATTTAGTATAGAAAATATACTGTAAATGGGTTGCACTTTTAAGCAAAATAAGTTAAAATATATCTATGGTCGGATATAAAGTGTGTGGTATCATTTTTATTATGCCGGGTCTAGATTAGTCCAAAGGAGAATAATGAATGAATGAATGATATCTTATCAGTTCAAAAAAAGATTGTGCCAGAGCTGGTGGAGTTGCTGGAAAAAAGGTATTCCATATTGAAATGCATATATTACAACCAGCCTGTAGGTAGAAGGATGCTTTCTGATCTTCTTAAGATAGGGGAAAGGACGGTTCGGACGGAGGTCTCGCTGCTAAAAGGACAAGGGCTGATAACGGTAAATTCTCAAGGGATGTCAGTGACCGGCGAAGGCGAGATGTTACTGGAAAACCTCAAAGATTTTATTCATGAGCTCAAAGGCCTAGATGATATTGAAAACAGGCTAAAGGGCGAGCTGGGCCTTAAATATGTGATAGTTACACCGGGCAACGTGGATGAAGATTACATATTTATCAAGGATTTGGGTAAGGCAGCGGCGGATTTTTTAAGGCAAAACCTGAGGGATGATTTGGTCATTGCTGTAACGGGAGGCTCCACTGTAGCAGAGCTGGCCAATGCCATGGACAGCGTAAACCGGTATAATAATATTACGGTAGTCCCTGCGCGAGGTGGATTTGGGCGAGACGTAGAAAAACAGGCTAACACCATAGCCGCTAATCTGGCGAAGAAGTTGCACGGCAATTACAAATTGCTTCATATCCCTGATAACATAGGTAAACCTGCTTTAGACAGTATGCTCAATGAGCCTGATATCAAAAATGTGATAGATATTATCAAAAAGTCTGATGTGCTCATATACGGAATCGGAAGAGCCGATGAAATGGTAAGGAGAAGAAACCTTTCAGAAGAAGAGATGAAGGATATCCTGGATAAAGGCGCTGTAGCCGAAGCCTTTGGCTATTACTTTGATAAGGAAGGCAATACTGTCTACGTAACTACCAGTATATGTCTGAGTATAAGGGACATAGAGAGGATACCATGCGTCATCGCCATGGCTGGCGGCAGCAGAAAAGCAGAGGCTATACTGGCAACGTGCAAGACAGGCCATCTAGACGTGCTCATAACCGATGAAGGTGCAGCCCACAGGATGATAGAGTTGCTTGAGATTAAACACCGGGATGGTGTTTAATATAAAATTTTGTACATAGGAGGTTATATTATGACGGTTAGGGTAGGTATTAACGGTTTTGGTAGAATAGGTAGAAATGCTTTTAAAGCGGCATTGGAAAAGGGCAGTGATATAGAGTTTGTAGCGGTAAACGACTTGACGGATCCGGCTACACTGGCACACCTTTTGAAATACGATTCTCTTTTTGGAAAATTCAAAGGCACTGTAGAGGCCACGGAAAATTCCATGATAGTAAATGGCAAGGAGATTAAGATATTAAAAGAGACAGATCCCAGCAAATTGCCGTGGGGCGAACTGGGAGTGGATATTGTAATCGAATCCACAGGAAGGTTTACAAAGAGAGAGGATGCGGCAAAGCACCTGCAAGGCGGTGCTAAGAAGGTCATCATTTCTGCGCCTGCAAAAGAAGAGGACATTACCATTGTCATGGGTGTCAACGAGGACAAATACGACCCCAAGAATCACCACATCATCTCCAATGCTTCTTGCACAACCAATTGCCTTGCCCCTGTAGCTAAGGTTCTCGATGATAACTTTGGTATTGTAAGAGGTATGATGACCACCGTTCACTCCTATACCAACGACCAGAGGATATTGGATCTGCCTCACAAAGACCTGAGGAGAGCTCGCGCTGCAGCGCAGTCTATAATACCTACTACCACAGGAGCGGCTAAAGCTGTTGCCCTTGTAATGCCCAATCTTAAAGGCAAATTAAACGGCATGGCTATGAGGGTTCCTACTCCCACAGTTTCTATTACGGACTTCGTAGCTGAACTTAAAAAGGATGTTACAGTGGAAGAGGTAAATGGAGCATTAAAGGCTGCAGCAGAAGGTCCGATGAAAGGTATACTGGCGTACTGCGAGGAGCCGCTAGTATCTGTGGACTTCAGGGGAGATTCTCATTCTTCAATAGTAGATGCTCTGTCTACAATGGTCATCGAAGGCAATATGGTAAAAGTGGTGGCATGGTACGACAACGAGTGGGGTTACTCTAACAGGGTTATAGACCTTGTAGAATACATCGCCAGCAAAGGCTTATGATTTAAGTCGCGGCCCGGTCTAGTAGGCCGGGCTGTATTATTTAAAGAAGGAGGTTGTGTCATGAACAAAAAGACTATAGAGGACATAGATGTAGCCGGCAAAAAGGTTTTGGTGAGGGTAGATTTTAATGTTCCTATGGATGAAAACAGGAACATAACCGACGATACCAGGATTAAAGCTGCACTTCCTACTATAAAATACCTTGTGGATAAAGGCGCAAAGGTCATATTGGTTTCCCACCTGGGAAGGCCCAAAGGGCAATTCAATGAGAAGTACAGTTTGAAACCTGTGGCAGCCAGGCTGTCGCAGCTTTTGGGCAAGGACGTGATTATGGCCGATGATGTTATAGGCGATGACGCTAAAGCTAAGGCGGCGTCATTACAACAAGGTCAGGTACTGCTGCTGGAGAACGTAAGGTTCCATGCGGAAGAAGAGAAAAATGACCCGACTTTTTCAAAACAGCTGGCATCTCTGGCTGAAGTGTACGTAAACGATGCCTTTGGTACAGCCCATAGAGCTCACGCGTCTACAGCAGGTGTCGCCAGTTATCTGCCGGCAGTTGCTGGATACCTTATAAAAAAAGAGCTGGATGTGATGGGCAAAGCGCTGGAAGATCCGGAAAGGCCTTTTGTGGCTATATTAGGCGGTGCTAAGGTTTCTGATAAGATCGGGGTTATAACAAACCTGCTAGAAAAAGTGGACACCCTTATAATAGGCGGGGCCATGTGCTTTACGTTCTTTAAGGCAAAGGGCTATGAGGTAGGAAAATCCCTGGTAGAAGAGGATAAGGTAGAGCTGGCTAAAGACATGATAAAGAAAGCCGAAAGCAAAGGCGTGAAGTTCCTGCTCCCTGTAGACGTGGTAGTCGCTAAAGAGTTTAAGGCAGATGCCCAACACTGGACAGTGGACAGCGATAAAATTCCCGCTGATGTCATGGGGCTTGACATAGGGCACAAGACCATTGAGCTCTTTTCCAAGGAAATTGAGAGCGCTAAAACGGTGGTATGGAATGGACCTATGGGCGTGTTTGAGATGCCTGCCTTTGCAGTAGGTACCAAAGCTATTGCGGAGGCCATGGGCAAGTGCAAAGGCACCACTATAATAGGCGGAGGAGATTCGGCGGCAGCGGTAGAACAGCTGGGATATGCTGATAAGATGACCCATATATCCACCGGAGGTGGAGCATCGTTAGAGTTCCTGGAAGGAAAAGAACTTCCCGGTGTTGCTGTACTACAGGATAAATGAGGAGTGATAGCATGCGAAAGCCGATCATAGCAGGTAACTGGAAAATGCATAAGACACCTGATGAAGCAGTAAAGCTTGTAGAAGAATTAAAGCCGCTGGTAAAGGGTGCAGATGCTGAAGTGGTGGTATGCCCGCCTTTTGTGTGCTTACCTGCGGTGGCAGAGGCTATAAAGGGAACCGATATAAAGTTAGGAGCGCAAAATGTACATTGGGAAGAGAAAGGGGCTTATACCGGTGAGGTATCGCCGCTGATGCTAAAAGCACTGGGCGTGGAATACGTGATAATAGGCCACTCTGAGCGCAGGCAGTATTTCGCGGAGACCGATGAAACGGTAAACAAAAAGATAATTTCGGCTTTAGAACACGGCCTCAAGCCCATTGTCTGTGTGGGAGAGACCTTAGAGCAGAGAGAAAAGGGTATAACCTTTGACCTGGTGAGAACACAGACATCTAAAGCTTTTGCTGGAGTTAAATCCACTGACATGGAAAAAGTGGTCATCGCTTATGAGCCTATATGGGCCATTGGCACGGGTAAAAATGCGACAGCACAAGATGCCAATGAAGTCATCGGCGTTATTCGAAATACGTTAAAGGAGCTTTTTGGGGCTGACGTAGCTTCCAAGGTGAGAATTCAATACGGCGGCAGTGTCAAGCCTGATAATATAAAGGAATTGATGGAGATGGACGATATAGATGGGGCGTTGGTAGGTGGAGCCAGCCTTGAGGCAGATTCCTTTGCGAAAATAGTCAAATACTGAGGTGGATAAAATGTTAGTAACGTTGGTAGTAATGGATGGGTACGGGAAAAACCAGAACCTCGAGGGAAATGCTATAGCCAATGCCAATACACCTAATCTCGATCGATACTACAGGGAATTTCCCAATACGACTTTAAAAAGCAGCGGCATGGCTGTGGGCTTGCCAGAAGGCCAGATGGGCAATTCTGAAGTGGGTCATCTCAATATAGGGGCTGGAAGGGTTGTGTATCAGGAGTTTGCCAGGATAAGCAAGGCCATCGAAGATGGGGATTTTTACACCAACGAAGTACTGGTAAAAGCTGTGGACAACGCCATTGAACACGGTAGCGCGCTGCACCTCATGGGACTTGTATCAGATGGCGGTGTACACAGCCATATATCCCACCTCTATGCCCTGTTAAAGCTGGCGAAGGACAAGGGGCTGACCAAAGTTTACGTACATGCATTTTTGGATGGCAGGGATGTGCCTCCCGCATGTGCTACTGAGTACATAGTTGCCCTGGAAGAGAAAATGTCAGAACTGGGAGTGGGCAGGATAGCTACGGTAGAAGGCAGATATTACGCTATGGACAGAGACAAGCGATGGGAACGGGTGAAGTTGGCTTATGATGCCATTGCTGACGGCATAGGCATAAAAGTGAGTAGCGCTGTAGAAGCCGTGAAAAAAGCGTACGAGCGAGGGGAAACCGATGAGTTTGTAAAGCCTTCTGTAGTCATGAATGGGGATAAGCCCGTGGCGACTGTAAACCCTCACGACTCGATAGTATTCTTTAACTTCCGCCCTGATAGAGCGAGGCAGCTTACCCGCAGTTTTATATATGAGGACTTTGACAGCTTTGAGCGAAAAAGGGGTTATATTCCCGTACATTTTGTGACAATGACCCAGTACGACGAAACCTTTGGAGATCTGGTACACATAGCCTTTGAGCCTATAAAGAAGCTGGAAAATACCCTTGGCGAATACCTGAGCAAAAACGGCATAAGACAGCTCAGGATTGCTGAGACTGAGAAATATGCCCATGTGACGTTCTTCTTTAATGGAGGTATAGAGGAGCCCAACGAAAACGAAGACAGGGTGCTTATACCTTCTCCCAAAGTAGCTACTTATGATTTAAAACCTGAGATGAGCGCATATGAGGTAACCGATGAGCTGGTAAAGCGCATAAAATCAAAGGATTACCAGTTTATACTGGTTAATTACGCCAACTGCGATATGGTGGGGCATACCGGCGTGTACGATGCGGCGGTAAAAGCTATCGAAGCTGTAGATAGGTGCCTTGGCCGTGTGGTAGATGCTGTGATGGAGCAAGGCGGCGTAGTGCTCATTACGGCGGATCACGGTAATGCGGAGCAGATGATTGACTACAATACAGGTGATCCTATGACAGCTCATACCACCAATGTGGTTCCATTTATAGTGATAGGAGCAGGAGATGTAAAGTTGAGGGAAGGTGGCAAATTGGCGGATATTGCCCCTACGGTCCTGGACATTATGGGGCTACCGAAACCTCAAGAGATGACAGGCGAAAGCCTTATAATAAAATAAAATTTTCAGGGGAAAGGAGAGTTTTTAAATGTCGGCAATAGTAGATGTACATGCAAGGGAAATCCTGGATTCCAGAGGTAATCCCACTGTAGAAGTTGAAGTAGAATTAGATTCTGGTGTGGTAGGAAGGGCAGCGGTGCCATCAGGTGCATCCACAGGCGCCTTTGAGGCCATTGAGTTGAGGGATAACGATAAAGGGCGCTACAACGGCAAAGGTGTATTGACTGCTGTAAAGAACGTAAACGAAGTGATCGCACCGGAGATCATCGGGCTTGACGCTACAGATCAGGTGAGAATAGATAAGACCATGTTAGCCTTGGATGGGACAAAAAATAAAGCAAAGTTAGGCGCTAATGCTATCCTTGGTGTATCGCTTGCTGTGGCTAGGGCTGCTGCAGAGGAAGCAGGGTTGCCTCTCTTCCAGTACTTAGGCGGCGTCAACGCTAAGGTTATGCCTGTTCCTATGCTTAACATATTAAACGGTGGCAAACACGCAGACAACAATGTAGACATCCAGGAATTTATGATCATGGCAGTAGGTGCCAGTTCTTTTAGCCAGTGTTTGCAGATGAGCGCAGAGGTATTCCATAGCCTTAAAGCGGTTTTAAGCTCCAAAGGCTTGAATACTGCTGTAGGCGATGAAGGTGGTTTTGCACCCAACCTTAGGTCTAACGAGGAAGCCCTGGAAGTGATAGTAGAGGCTATAAAGAAGGCCGGTTACGTTCCCGGTAAAGACGTGTGCCTGGCCATAGACGTAGCGTCCTCGGAGCTGTACAAAGACGATGGGCTTTACCACTTTGAAGGCGAAGGTGTGACCAGATCGGCTTCTGAGCTGGTATCGTATTACGAAGATCTGGTTTCAAAGTACCCCATTATATCCATTGAAGATGGTTGCTCTGAGGAAGACTGGGAAGGATGGAAGCTCCTTACCGAAAGGCTAGGCAAGAAAGTGCAGCTGGTGGGAGACGACCTCTTCGTGACCAATACCGAGAGGCTGGAGAAAGGCATAAAGATGGGCGTTGCCAACTCCATACTCATAAAGGTCAATCAGATAGGTACGCTGACAGAAACCCTTGATGCCATCGAGATGGCCAAGAGGGCAGGCTATACCGCTGTGGTATCCCATAGATCAGGGGAGACCGAGGATACCACCATTGCCGACTTGGTGGTGGCGGTAAATGCAGGTCAGATAAAGACAGGGGCTCCTTCTAGGACAGAGAGGGTGGCAAAGTACAATCAACTTCTCAGGATAGAGGAGTTATTAGGCGATACAGCTCAGTTCAAAGGCATGGGTGTATTCTACAACCTGCTGAAGTAATCTGACTTCTTTAAAAGCGAAAGTGGAGCGCAAGCTCCACTTTTTATATCGTTCTAGAGAATGTCTTTCGTATATTTAGAAAAAGTGGGCTTGAAAACAATACGGCGATATGGTAGAATACCTTCGATAGGAGGGAAGGACTTTGAGGACTTTGGTTATCATAATACATGTTATTGTATCGCTGATCATGATAGGAAGTATACTTATGCAGTCCAGCAAAACCGCGGGATTGTCCGGTGTCATAGGAGGCGGAGCGGAGACCTTCTTTGGCAAAAACAAGGGGAGGACGATGGACGCTTTATTTGCGAGGATAACAGAAGTGAGCGCGGCGATATTTATTGTCACATCCATTATTTTATCGCTTTTAATTAAGTAGTGATTGTGAAAAGTAGTATGTCATAATACTACTTTTTTATTTTCCTATGATAAAAGTCAATGGGAAGGAGCATAATGATGAATAGGGACCAAGCGCTGTCTTACTTAAGGGATTATGTAAAGTCGGATAATCTCTTAAACCATATGCTAGGCGTAGAAGCCATAATGAGGGGTCTTGCAAAGAGGTTGGGGCAGGATGAAGAAAAATGGGCGCTGACAGGGCTTTTACACGATATCGATTACGAGATGACGGAAAATAATCCTCAAGAGCATAGCGTGATTGGCGCCAAAATTTTGGAGGAAAAGGGGCTGGAGCCTGATATCGTGTACGCGATAAAGGCGCACAACGAAATCCATGGACTGCCGAGGAATACAATGCTGGACAAGGCGTTGTACGCGGCAGATCCTACGGCTGGGCTGATTGCCGCTGTAGCCTATGTCATGCCGTCTAAAAAACTGGAGGAGGTACAGCTTAAATCTCTGAAGAAAAAATTTAAAGACAAGGCTTTTGCGAAAGGCGCTAACAGGGAGCAGATTAAAAGTTGTGAGGAATTGGGTCTGACCGTTGATCAATTCCTTGAAATATCCCTGCAAGAAATGAAAAAAATAGCTGATCAGATCGGCTTATGATGGAGGAATTCTATGATTAAAGACGAGATATTGAATTTTATGCGGGAAAAAGCGTATAGTCCTATGACTACAGAGCAGCTCATGAAGTCGTTTGGCATAGATCTTTCCCAGTACACGGAGTTTCAGAGTTTGCTAAACCAAATGGAATACGACGGAGACGTGATAAGGACTAAAAAAGGAAAATACGCGGTGCCTGAGCGCATGGATATGGCTGTGGGGATAATGGAATGCAATAAAAAGGGATATGGTTTTTTGATAGCTGAAAACGGCCAAGACGTATTTGTGTCCGCTGAAGACATGAACGGCGCCATGAACGGAGATAAGGTCATTGTCAAAATAACGCGACGGGCGACAGAAGGCCATAAAAGAGAGGGCGCCGTGGTGACAGTGCTTAAGAGGGCCAATCAGCACGTCGTGGGTACACTGGATATGTGCAAAAATTTTGGCTTTGTAATACCTGACGACCAGCGGTTAACCCAGGATATATACATTCCGGCCGAAGGTTTAAACGGCGCCCATGACGGTCAGAAAGTTGTAGTCAAGATTACCAGGTGGCCTGAACCCAGGAGAAATCCGGAAGGCGTCATTGTGGAGGTGCTGGGGGATAAGGACGATCCTCAGGCAAATGTGCTGGCCATAATAAAGCAGCATGACCTGCCTCAGGATTTTCCTAATAAGGTAAAAAGAGAGGCGGGAGAGATAAAGCAGGAGATAAGTCAGGGTGAACTGGCCAGAAGAAAGGATTTAAGGGGACTTAAAACGGTGACCATAGACGGAGAAGACGCTAAGGATCTGGATGATGCCGTATCCATCAGAAAGCTTGAGGACGGTAAATACGAGCTGTTTGTCCATATCGCCGATGTTAGCCATTACGTGAAAGAAGGTTCTGCCCTTGATAAAGAAGCGTATAAAAGGGGCTGCAGTGTGTACCTCGTGGACAGGGTTATACCGATGTTGCCTAAGGAGCTTTCCAACGGCATATGCAGCTTAAACCCCAAAGAAGACAGGCTGACATTGACGGTACAAATGGTCATAGATAAAAAAGGCAATGTGGTGTCCCACAGCATATACGAGAGCGTCATACAAAGCGATGAGAGAATGACCTATACCGATGTGTACAAAATTTTAGAAGAAAGAGATCAACAGCTTAAAAAGCGGTATGATTATCTCGTGGACGACTTTTTGCTCATGAAGGAATTGGCGTTAATACTTATGGAGAAAAGGAGAAACCGAGGCAGTATAGACTTTGACATACCTGAGGCTAGGATAATATTAGGTGAAATGGGAGACATTGTTGACATAGGGGTGAGGGAGAGGAATATAGCACACAGGATAATAGAAGAATTTATGCTGGTATGCAATGAGACGGTAGCAGAGCATATGTTCTGGCTCAATTCTCCTTTTGTCTACAGGGTTCACGAAGAGCCTGACAGCAGCGAGATAATGGAGTTAAACTCCTTTCTCCACAACCTGGGCTACCATATAAAAGGTGCGGGGAGCAAGGTGCACCCCAGAGCTATACAGGATCTCCTGGACAGCGTAAAAGGCAAAAAAGAAGAAAAACTAGTAAACTATTTGGCTTTAAGGGCGATGAAAAGGGCTAGGTATTCTGATCAGTGCCTTGGTCATTTTAGCCTGTCGGTAAAGTACTACACCCATTTTACCTCCCCTATAAGGCGCTATCCTGATCTCACCATACACAGGATTATAAAGGATAGCATAAACGGCCGCTTGGACGATAGCAAGATAGCCCATTACAACAGAATATTAGCTGATATCGCCGAGCAGTCCTCAAAGCGAGAACGAGTGGCGGAAGAGGCTGAAAGGGACGTAGAGGACATGAGAAAAGTACAGTATATGATGCAACACATAGGGGAAGAATTCGAAGGCATAATATCAGGGGTAACCTCTTTTGGGCTTTTTGTGGAGCTGGATAACCTGGTAGAAGGTCTTGTGCACATAACCAATATGGTGGACGATTATTATCACTTTGACGAAAAAAACCACTGCTTGATCGGTGAACATACCAATAAGGTGTACAGGCTGGGAGATGTGGTAAAGGTGGAACTCATCAGCGCCGATGTGACCAGGAGGGAAATAGATTTCTTGTTGGTTGAACCTTAATGTTGCATAATCGCTCTAAAGGCCAGGAAGCTTATAATGCCTACAATTATGGTTATAAAGATATTTTTAGATTTGTATGCGGCGATTACGGTGGGTATGGATGCCATAAAGTATGGATTTACAAAGTCTATTTTTTTGTCCTGAACGGCAATAGAAGGTATAAGCAAAGCGCTTAATACCGATACCGGTATGTAGTCTAAAAACAGTAAAAACCATTTGGGCAACTTTACCCTTGAAAGACCCAGGGCTGGAAGCGCCCTGGGTATATATGTTACTACGGACATACCTATTACTATGTACAAAAATTTATGATTCATTTAATAATACCCCCAATAGCGAGCCTATTATTGCCGCTAATATCACATTTAGATTGCCAGGCATCAAAAAGTAAAGCCATAACGACAGAAGCCCTGCTAGCAAACCAATGACGGCTTTTTTGAAGTTATTTAGCTGCATAAATAAAAGGGCTATGTACATAGCGGGGAGGGCAAAGTCCAACCCTAGATCCAGATTGTTTCCTATTTTTGAGCCCAATACAGCACCTAGAGCCGACGAAAATACCCATGATAGGTAGGATGCTATAAACAACTGATATAGATAGGATTTTTTTGCTTTGACACCGTTGTTAAAATCAGTGATGGAAACGGCGTACGTCTCGTCGGTGATGAAAAACGAAAGCACAGGTATATGGACCGTATTTATGTTTTTAAAATACTGAGATAAAGACGTGCTGTACAGAAGATGCCTTAGGTTTACGATAAATATAGTCGCGATCATAGAAAGGGCATCAGCGCCTAACGCCCATAAGTTTACCCCTATAAACTGAGCAGAGCCTGCGTAGCACAGGATTGAAAATATAATCACGTCGGCTATAGACAGGCCGCTTTTAATTCCCACTACGCCATAGGCAAAACCCAATGGAAGATATCCTATGATTATCGGTGAAGCGCTTTTGAGCCCTGATAGGTCTAATTTTTTTGGTGACAACTCAAAACCTCCCAGCAGATAATTGTAGTTTAATTATAGCATATATCATCTCAGAGCAAAAGGATACAACCTTGTGGGAAAATGATTGCTGTGATAAAATAGGGCAAAGGGGGTAAAAAGAATAAGGCCATGATAAAAACGGGTTTTAGGACAGTAGGTTTTAGCAGGTGGAATATATTTGATGCCCTAAAAAAGATAAAAGATACGGGATATGAGGGAGTGGAGCTCTGTCTGGAGCACCCTGATATGATTCCACAGAAGATGAACGATGAAGTGATAAACAGGATACGCTGCTACACTGAGGAGATAGGGCTTAAGATCGCCTCTTTGAGTTACCACGGGGATAATGATTCTTTAGATGAAAAGATATTAAATACGTATAAAGCCATTGACATTGCCCATAAAATGGGAGTATCCGTGCTCATAATCAACTGTGAGAAAAAGAACAGGGAAAAAGCGGCGCAGTACGATAATCTGGTCAGGAGGATTAAGGACTTTACCTCCTATGCAGAAGAAAAAAATGTAACACTCGCCGTTGAACCAGAACCGTTGTTGGTCGTAGAGACAGCGGAAGAGGCGTTAAGGTTGATTGACGATGTGGCCAGCCCAAACCTGAAAGTAAATTTAGACGTAGGGCATACGTATATAACAGATCCGGATTTAAGCGAAGCCATATTGAAATTGAAGGATGTAGTCGTCCACGTTCACATCGAGGACATAAAAGGTAAAGTACATAAGCACCTGTACCCTTTAGACGGAGATATAGATTATAGAAGCGTGTTCAACGCCCTTGAGCGAATAGGGTATAGCGGTTATTATGTGGTAGATTTGGCTGGCATTCAGGATGCGCCAGATGTGCACGCCAGGATTTGTCTTGAGAGGCTTCAAAAGTTCCTTTGAGCCTTTTTTTATGCTTTGTTTACAGTTTGTTTACAGTTTTATCGATAATTTCATGGTATAATCTTATTGTAAATGATGAAGGAGGGTTGGCAGGCAATGATGATAGAGCTGAATAACGTGACAAAGGTATATGGCAACAGGAAAGCGGTTGATAATATAAGCTTTTCTGTTGATAAGGGAGAGATATTGGGTTTTTTAGGTCCTAATGGCGCAGGCAAGAGCACGACTATGAAAATGATAACAGGCTATATGCCCCCTACCAGCGGCAGCATAAAGATCGCTGGATACGATATTTTTGAACAGTCGCTGGAGGCCAAAAGGCATATAGGTTATCTTCCTGAAACTCCACCTCTTTATACGGATATGACGGTGGATGCTTACCTCTATTTTATATGCGAGCTAAAGGGCGTACCTGTGAATCAGCGTAAGGCAACGGTGGAAAAAGTAGTGGAGGAAATAGGCTTAAAAGAGGTAAAAAAAAGGCTAATAAAAAATCTTTCTAAAGGTTATAAGCAAAGGGTTGGCCTGGCACAGGCCATAATCGGTGACCCTGATGTGTTGGTGCTTGATGAGCCCACAGTAGGGCTAGATCCAAAGCAGATAAAGGAGATAAGGGATATTATAAAAAAGTTGGGAGAAAGGCATACCATTATACTCAGCACCCATATACTTCCCGAGGTCAGCATGATATGTGACAGGGTGATAATTATAAACAAGGGAAAAATCGTAGCTATCGATAAAACAGAAAACCTGTCCAACGCGTTGCAGAATTCCAAGAGGTATTCTGTACACGTGGCGGGGCCCTACGGCAAAGTAGTGGATATCATAAATGGGCTGTACGGTGTTAAAGGGGTGCACGGCGAGGAAGATAAAGAAAACGGCATAGCTAAGCTAGAAATAGAGGCGTCTGTAGACAGGGATATAAGAAAAGAGATGTTTTTTTCTCTGGCCAAAGCCGGATATCCTATAATGGAACTAAGACCAGTTGGCTACAGCCTTGAAGAGGTATTCTTACAGCTTACAACGGAGGAGGATAAAGTCCATGAAAATGTTGACGATATACAAGCGCGAGCTTAAAGCGTATTTTTTATCGCCGATGGCGTATGTTTTGCTGGGATTTTTCCTGCTTCTTTCAGGGTATTTTTTCTCCACATTTGTATTGTCCACGCAATACGCCATGATGAGTCCCATATTGGGCAATATGCTTATGGCTTTCATGTTTATAAGCCCTATACTGACAATGAGGCTGTTGGCTGAAGAGATGAAGATGGGGACTGATCAGCTTTTGATGACATCGCCTATAACTACAACGGATATCGTGGTGGGTAAATTTCTGGCGGCGTTGACGGTGTACCTGGTGGGTTTGGCCATAACCCTTTTGTACCCTATATACCTTAAAGCGTTTGGATCACCGGATATGGGACCTATATTCACAGGTTATATAGGGATGCTTCTTATGGGTGCAGCCTTTATATCAGTAGGCCTATTTGCTTCATCCCTGACAGAAAACCAGATGATAGCTGGCGTTATAAGTTTTGCGTTGCTTTTGATGTTTTGGATTATAAACTGGCTTAGCGACGCATTTCAGGGCAAGGCCCAGAAATTTTTCGAGAGCATATCGCTGTTACAGAGGATGAACAGTTTTCAAAAGGGCATTTTAAGCGTTAACGATATAGTATTTTTCCTCAGCTTTATAGTGTTTTTCGTATTCGTTTCCATAATGGTAGTGGATAAAAGGCGCTGGAGCTAGGAGGTATTAGGTTATGAATAAAGTCAGATTAAAGTACGGAAGCAATGCTCTGCTGGTAACTGTGGTGCTTTTGGCTATATTAATATTGATAAATGTGATTTTAGCTCAAAAACCTATAAAATGGGATCTCACTAAGACAGGCCAGTATTCACTGTCCAGTCAAACAAAGCAGGTCCTTAAGGATCTAAAGACAGATGTCAAAGTCTATGCCTTCTTTCGAGATGGGGATGGCAATAAAGACAGAGTGAAAACCCTCCTGGACGAGTATTCCAATCTTTCAAAACACGTTAAGGTCACCTTTGTAGACCCCGATAAGGATCCTGCTACGGCCAAAAAATACGGGATAACGGATTATGGAACTACGGTATTTATCGCTGGTTCGGGCGCCAGTGAAAAGCGCCAGGTAGTTAACAGTTACGATATCTTCGGCATATCTCAGAGCGATCCAAGTCAGTCTACGTTTAATGGTGAGCAGGAATTTACTCAGGCCATCATAAATGTAACCCAGCAAAAAAAGATAAAAGCTTACATCCTTCAGGGGCACGATGAATTAAACAGCATAGACTATATGCTGGCGTTTAAAAATGCGTTGACAGGAGAGGGATATGATGTCAATGATCTCAACATGGCACAATCCGGTGGTATTCCTAAGGACGCCGGCCTTATAGTCATTGCCAATCCCAAAAGGGAATTTAATCAACAGGAAATGAAAGCCTTAAAGGATTACTTTAGCAAAGGCGGTAAAGCCATATTTATGATGGGAGCGGAAAACGGAGCCTTAACCCAAAAATCGGTCAACGAGCTCTTGTCTCAATGGGGCGTGAAAGTGGATAACGACGTAGTTGTAGATCCCGGCAGGAATTACTTTATGAATGCCTTATCGCCTGTTCCGGAGTACAAGTTTCATACTATAACCAACAAGTTGGATTTTGCTAACTTCGCCATGGTAATGCCCAGTTCGAGGAGCATAACTTATCCTGAAAAATCCAATGGCAATGTAACGGTGGAACCGCTTTTGAGTACCAGCGATAAAGCTTGGGGCGAGACCAATTTTGCCCAAAAGCAGGCGTCTTACGACAGCAAGGATATAAAAGGGCCCTTAACTTTAGGTGTGGCTGTATCTAATGATAAGACAGGTATGAAGGTTGTAGTGCTGGGCAATGACCTCATCGCCACTGACAATGTTATAGGGTTGGAAGCAAACAAAGACTTTTTGATGAACAGCGCCAACTGGATGGTGGACAAAACCAATCAGATATCTATAAGAGCTAAGTCGCTGGGATTGACGCAGATATTCCTTACGGGAAGTCAGGCTAAGCTGATTTTCTACTCTACAGTCGTGGTAATACCGCTGGCTATGTGGATTTTAGGCGGTTTCATATGGTTCAGGAGGAGAGCGCTATGAAGGTGTTTAGAAACACGTTTGTGCTTCTGATCATTCTAGCAGGTCTTCTGGGTTATTACTACTATACCCAGAAGACCGCAAAACCTCCGGAAACCAATGCGGTTTTAAGCTTGAAGAAGAGCGAGATCACCTCTTTAGATATAAGACAAGGTCAGCAGGATTTAATCAGCCTTGCTAGGACTGGTGGTAAGTGGAAGATAGTAAAGCCTATTGAGTACGATGTGGACAGCATAAATTTAAATGACCTTTTGAATGCCGCCTCGTCGGTAAAAGCCGACAGAAAGCTCAGCGACAGCGATTTAAGCAAATACGGCCTTGATAATCCTTCGTATACTGTGAGCATAGGGCTGGGGGATGACAGAAGCGTAAAGCTTTTGATAGGAAATAGCTCTCCTGTAGGTAATGCGTATTTTGTAAAAGTATCAAATAAACCTTACGTTTATAGAGTGGAGTCTACAGCGCTGGAAAAGTTTATGCTATCAGGGGATTTTGTGTACCAGTATGCCCAGAAGTATATATACCAGACGGCTAAAGACAAGATCACAAAAATAGCTTATATTAAGTCAGGCGATGAGTACACATTGCAAAAAAATAAAGACGGGAGCTGGGTTAGAAACGGCAAAAAACTCAATAAAGATAGTATGGATAAGCTTTTAGACGATATAGTGTTGCTTCAGATAACGGGTATTGACGTGGGCAAATCGCCTTCGCCTAACAATTACGATTTTGGCTTAGCGGTATATGGTGGAAATAGTGTGGAGAAGGCTTTCTTTGTGACCAAGGACAAGGACAATTCTTATGTAATAAAGGACGGCAAAAGCCTGGGCATGTATGTGGCATCGGATAGCCTGACGCAATTACTTAACGATTTAACTAAGGCGATCAAGTAGAATTCACTTGTAAAAAAATTGAAATACACCCATTGCTACGATGATCCATCCGGAGATGTATTGTGCGTGCTTTTTTAAAGATTTTGGTAGAATCTTTTTGCCTATATGAAATCCTGTTAAAAATGAGATTATGCTGAGGACGAAAGTGAATGCAGATGTGAGAAATGCGTCAAAGCGGGACATGCCTGCGCCGAGGCCAACGCCTACGTTGTTTAAGGCCAGCGCTAATCCCAGTATAAAAGACTCTTTAGCGTCTATAAAACCCGATTGGTTTATATCCGCTTTTTCCGGGTTCTCCATGTAGTCGTTATAGGAGGGCAGGCTTATGCTGTAATTAGCGCTTTGTCCATTTTTTCTGCTGCAGCTTATTAAGCTCCAGGTTCCTGCGCCGATTAAAAACATGCCTCCTATATAGCTGGATAAATCCCTAGATAGGGAAGATGTCAGAATACCACCTAATGCCATGGAAAGGTATGTGCCTGCAAAAGAAACAAAAGCTATGATTAAATTCCCTAGTATGCTTATTTTTAACTTTTTAACTCCCATGGCAACTCCTACAATCAGGTTGTCTACGTTGGAAGATATGGCAAAGAGAAATACGGCCAGATAACGCATAAACCTACCTCCTGAATCGTTCTAACAGTATCATTATATGTGTGAGAATCTAAATGGTCATTGGAAAGTCAGGAGGCAGGTTTGCCATGCGCACTTATTTTTCCACCAGGTAATTCCAGTAACGACGGGGCATATATTGCCGCTGTAGCCTGGGATTAAGGCGTTCTTTTACGGCTATATTTTTAAAGTACTCCTTCCACAGTTTCTGAAATTCTATCTCTTCTTTTGCCATTACCAGCATATCTGAGTTAAGCGGTATATCTGTTATGAGCCATTGCTTTTTATCGTATACAGCCGATAAATTCCTTTTTGTATCGTGTATTATGAAATACTGATCGGCAAAACGGCGGACGAAGTGCGGCGCGATTAGGCCTACGATGTTGTGATCAGGACTTATGGGGGCGTAGTAAACCCCGCTGTTAAGCAACCTAAAGCGCACCAATCCCAACATGCGGTGGGCTTCACCGGCGACTTTTTGCCTGACCCTGAGCATAGATAAAACAGTGTCATCGCCCAGATATCTGTCTATGCGGCACCCTGTTTTAAACCCTGCTCGTATGTAGTTATATATGAGGGTAGAGCTGCCGTCTATTTCCGAGAGGTAGGCGTATAATACGTTTTTTAGAGCCTCTTTTGATATTTTGTCCTTTATAGCCTGGCATACTTTCTCGGATTTTACGGGATCGGCATCGATGTACACATATGTGTCAAACAGGCTTTGCTGCAATACTCCTTTCTCTACGATTTTGTCCGGCTGTTCTTTGCGACTATATGATTGGTATACTGCTGTCATCAGGCCTTCAAAGCTTCCATCGTAAACATAGCAAAGCACCTTACACCATCTCCGTACGTATTATATATCGCCTGTAATGGCTGGTCTTACATCCTGCAAAAACATCTCGGGGTACATCGAGAATATAGATATCTGTTTTTCAGGCAGCAGTCGTTGCCTTATGTGTGTTTTGCTAAACCGGCAGTCACCGTAGTATTTGCCCTGGCATGTTATAAAGTACTTAGCCCTCTTTAATACCACCCCGATTTTTTTGAGAGTGTCGTAATCAAGGGGAGCGGCTTTTCTTGCAAAAATTATGCGCTTTGCGGACCGCACTCCAATACCCGGTACCCTCAGCAGCATTTCATAATCGGCTTTGTTAACCTCTACGGGGAATAAGTTTAAATTTCTGAGGGCCCACTGGGATTTGGGGTCTAGATCCAGGTCTAGGTCAGGATGGGCATCGTCGAGAATCTCGTCAGCGCTAAACCTGTAAAACCTCATAAGCCAGTCGGCCTGATACAGTCGGTGTTCTCTTAATAGGGGAGGGGAGGATAGCGCCGGTAAATAAGGGTGCTGGGCTACAGGCACATAGGCGGAATAGTACACCCGTTTTAGGTTAAAAACTTTGTAAAGGCTTTCGGAGAGTTTCAATATAACCCTGTCGCTTTCAGGGGTAGCGCCTACTATCAGCTGGGTGGTTTGTCCTGCTGGTACAAAGGGCTTTGGGCTTGACCTTACAATCAGCTTGTTGCTTTCTTTTTGCGCTGCTATCTGCTCTTTTAAAAAGCCCATGGGTTTTAAAATGGATTCTTTTTTCTTCTGGGGTGCCAGAAGGTTTAAGGATTTCTCGGTAGGCAGCTCGATGTTTACGCTCATGCGGTCCACATAGTATCCTGCGGCCTTTATAAGCCTTATATCAGCGCCCGGTATTCCTTTAAGGTGTATGTACCCGTTAAAGCGGTATTGTTCTCGCAATTTTTTCACCGTCGTAAGCAACAGTTCCATGGTGTAATCAGGGCTTTTATACACCGCAGAGCTTAAAAAGAGGCCCTCTATGTAATTCCTCCTGTAAAAGCTGATGGTCAGCTGAGCCAGCTCATCAGGGGTGAATATGGCTCTGGGGATATCGTTGGAGGACCTGTTGATGCAGTAAGCGCAGTTGTATATGCATATGTTGGTAAAAAGGATTTTTAAAAGCGAGATACATCTACCGTCATCAGACCAGCTGTGGCAAATGCCTCCGAAATAAGCGTTGCCTATGCCGCCATAGGTGTTTTTTCTCATGCTGCCGCTGGAAGAGCACGAAACGTCGTATTTTGCGGAAGCTGAAAGTATCTGGATTTTTTTTAAAAGGTCCATATCCCACACCTCTTGTGTTTATTTTACCACAGTTGAAACAAAGTATCAAACATATGTTTGTATATATGCGAATTGTTAATTATAAAAAGATTGACGGAATAGGAATAATATTGTAATATAAGTATAAAAATTGATAAAGGGAAGGAGAGAATCCGATGAAAAAAATCTTTTTACTGGCCCTTGTCAGTATACTTTTAATCTCATTACCCATATCTGGGCTTGCACAAACAGACAACAGTTACATGACGAGGGGAGAGTTTGTCAACCTGTTGATACAGCAGGCGGGAGTTGACTTGGGGGGTAAAACTGTACAGCAATACCTTATAGACAAAGGGATTCTTTTTGGCGACGGCAAAGGCAACTTAGGATTGGATCGGCCTATAACCTACAGGCAGATTGGTTATATACTGAGCAGATTTTATGGCTTGTCCAAAATGGACGTACATCAGCTTAGTGAAAATGAAAAATATGTATATGCGCTGGAAGAGGATTTGTTACCAAAATATGTTTCGCTAGACAGCAAGGTAACATCTTCTGAGGGCAAAAAGATTATTGAATCGCTATTTTCAAAGTCTAAAGAGGCTTATGAAATATTAAAAAAGGCTTCCGGAATACAATTAAGCACCATGCGAATCAATGGAGGCTTTAAGATAATAATGGGTTTGAAAGATGAAAGTGTTATACCTTTTGATTCAATAGACATGACCTTTAATGCTGATATGGATAACACCGGCATTTACGAAAAGATAGGCTTTAACATACCTCAGATAGGTGATCAACAAGTGGAAGAATACATAATAGGGGATAGAATCTATTTAAAATCATCTGAAGACAATCAATGGGCGTACATGACCGTGCAAGGGTTATCGAATTTAAAAGATGCGAACAATATCCAGATGCCAGATGTGCTGAATGAAGATACGTTGTTCAGGATGGCTGATAATTCTGTAATAGATGGGAAAGAGGTTTATGTAATTGACGCTTATACCAAAATAACTGACATGGAAAAGTTAAATGAGGTTATAAAAATGATGGGAATGAATAATCTCATGAATTATAACGATGTATTTGAAAGCATGTATGGTAAATACACGTATTATATAGATACGACCACAAATAATGTGGTCAGGGTAAATATGGCGGTTAAGATCTATACAAAAGACGGTATTTCAGAGAATGGTCAGCCTGTGCCTTTAAAGTGGGAAATGATCAGTGGTTCAATGAACTGCAGCAATATCAATGATCCTGATATAAAAGTGGTTCTCCCTGAAGAGGCTAAAAATGCCAGAGAATTAACTATACCTGATTTGCCTTAAAAATGGCAAAATACAGCCCGGGCTTTTATTACAGCATAATTTCTACCATGTCCTTTATCGATATACTGCCTAAGTCCACGTTGCAGGTATAGGCGTAGGCTTCTACCCCTTTGGACGTAGCCAGCCTTAGAGCGGCACCGAATTCAGGGTCGGTCCTGTCGTTGGGCGTAAAGTGTTTTATGTCATCCATCTGAATTACGAAGATTATAGCTGCTCTCATGCCTTTTTCCTTTATTTTGATGAGTTCATTTACGTGCTTTACCCCTCTTTGGGTAGGCGCATCGGGGAACATAGCTACGCCGTTTTCTTCGAGGGTAACCCCTTTGACCTCCATGTAGCAGATGTCTTTACCTTTTCTCAGCATGATGTCAAGGCGGCTATCCCCGTACACCTTCTCCCGCTGAATATCATCGTAAACGGCGAATGCGTCCATCCTTTTTTGAAGGAGAGCCTCGTACACCAGCTTATTGGGTATGCTTGAATCTATCGAAATCAGCCTGTGGCTTTTCTTTACATAGCAGAGCTCGTAAGGGGTTTTCCTACCCGGCCTTTGCCTTATTTCAATGTAAACTTCAGCGCCGGGGATAAAAAGCTCTTTGCACCTTCCCGAGTTGGGCACGTGGACAAGGGTTGTGCTGCCATTTACGTCTACATTGGCTTCAAAGCGATTTAATCTTTTTATAAACGTGGCTTTTATAATAGGATTTGGTATCTCCATTTTAATCCTCCTAAAACCTTTCATTAACCATTATACTACTACCACAAAAAATTTAAAAAGGAATGCTTATCTGCATTCCTTTTTAAATTATAGCATAATCTTCCATTAGGTAATTTTGAAGTACGGTTTTTAAGTTGAGGACATCATCCATATCGTACATGCCTTTTTTACCTGCGATAAACCGTATAGCTTTCTTAGCGCCTTCTGCAAAGGCCTCTCTACTAAATGATTGATGCGTTAACTCCACCATATCATTTTCTCCGGCAAATATCACTTTATGCACTCCTACTATACCGCCTGCTCTAATTGAAGAAATCCCTATTTCATTATCCTCGCGTTTGTGTACCATGCTTCTATCGTATATAAAGTTTCTTTCTTTGATTTTTCTAGCCTTTAAAATACTATCGGCAATCTTAATTGCGGTACCTGATGGTGAATCTTTCTTATTCCTATGGTGGGCCTCTGAAATTTCCACATCGTAATCAAATAGCAGGCTGGAAACCAATTCACTTACAAATTTTACTACATTTACACCCAATGTAATATTTGGAGCCATTACAACTCCTATTTTATATTGCTTAACTATTGATTCTATCCTTTGTTCCTGCGATTTTGTAAAACCCGTTGTTCCTATAACCATATTTACTTTATGTTTTGCAAATACCTCCATATTGTGAACGCACGCGTCAGGAGTGGAAAAATCCACCGCCACATCAGGTTTATATAATTTCAGATTATCTGATAGTTTATCTGATCCCATAACGAGTATTCCTGTATCTCTTGTATTTAACAGTTCACCAAGGTCTTTACCTTCTTTTTCGCTGCCTGGTGAGCATAGCGCCATTACTAATTTTAAATCTTTGGATTTTAATAGATTTTTTGCAATAACTGACCCAGTTTTTCCTAATCCAACCATACATACCTTTATCAATATCATACCCCCTTTAAAATTACTTAATTTTCGCGAAGGTTTCGCGTTATATCGTTATATTTTCAAAGGATTTCCCCTCGCTTTTGCTCGGTTTTATAAAGGGAATCCTATGAAAACCAAGTTTAGATAGTTATCTTTGTTTTGCTCTTATGCAGAAACCGAGGAACAGAAAACCCCAATAGGTGTTATCCTCTAAAGTGCTTTGAAAATATTTTAGAATAGCATAAATAAAACCATGGAGTGATCCATGGTTCATTCACCATATAATATCAGATCATCTCCCTTTCAACGCTTACGAGGTTAGCTGACGGGCTCGGACTGAAAGGTTGCCCTATCCCTTTACGGGAATACGCCCCAAACAATGGTTCCCCCGTTTCCCTTGCGGAAATTCAGCGTAAATTTATTATTTATTTCAACTCTCATCTGACTACAATGATGTCAATCTCTCTTTATAGTATATATCTTTTTGACAACAATGTCAAGTCTAACAGCGTTTGCTTCGCTCTTGTTATTGATATTGTGTTTTTCTATAATTCTATTAAGTGGACTTTTGTCAATATAGAAAGGGGAGAGACGCTATGGACTGCAAAGGTAAGGAAAGGATAATGCTGTGGGATAATGGCGTACCGGGGGCAATGGGGTTTGAGTTAGAAGATCGTCCTCATCTGGTTCCTTATTTGATCCACACTGATAGGCCAGTAGGAGCTGTCATCGTTTTTCCAGGGGGAGGATATGTAAAGAGGGCTGAACACGAAGGAGAGCCGGTGGCCAAGTGGATAAACTCCATAGGCTTACATTCATTTGTTTTAAATTACAGGGTAAGCCCGTATAAATACCCATATATATTAATGGATGCCAAGAGGGCCGTTAGAAAGGTAAGGTATCATTCAGCTGAGTGGAACATAGATCCCCACAAGATATGCGTGCTGGGCTTTTCCGCAGGAGGGCATCTGGCGTCATCAGTAGGAACTCATTACGACTGTGGAGATATAAATGCCGCCGATCCGGTGGAGAGGATAAGTTGCAGACCAGATGCCATGGTGTTATGCTACCCTGTTATAACTTTTGAAGAGCACACCCATAGGGGCTCTATGGAGGCATTTTTAGGGGAAAATCCTTCGGAGGAATTGAAGAGGTGCTTTTCCAACGAGCTAAAAGTAACGAAAGATACTCCTCCTGCGTTTATATGGCATACGGCTGATGATCAAGGGGTTCCGGTGGAGAACAGCGTGCTTTTTGCTATGGCCTTGCGCCGCCATAAAGTGCCTTTTGAAATGCACATTTATGAAAAAGGGCCTCACGGCATAGGGCTTGCTGAAAATGACCCCTGTGTAGGCACGTGGACAAAGCTGTGCGCTTTGTGGTTAAAAAAACACCTGGGTTAGCGCAAAAACAAGGTTTGCTGGGATTAGCTTGTTGAGATTAGGGCTTGACGCCCTTTATTTTTTGTTGTAAAATGATTAAAACACTTTAATGCTTTATCATATTAAAGAGGTGAAGCGATTGTATTTACCTGATGGGGTTAAGGACTACATTAGCGATGAGCTCGCGATTAAAAGGATAATAGAGGAGAAACTCAGAAAGCTTTTTGCGTCATGGGGATATGAAGAGGTCTTACCACCCTCTTTTGAGTACTGCGATACTTTTAAAAATGCCTTACGGTCTATAGAGGAAAAAGACATATTCCGCTTTTTTGATAAAGAAGGAGATATACTGGCATTGAGACCTGACGTCACCACTCAGATCGCTAGGATAGTGGCCGCCAGGTATGGTGCCGAAACGATAAAAAAATTCTGTTATGTAGCTAATGTGTTCAGATATGACGAACCACAGGCGGGAAGATTGAGGGAATTCACCCAGGGGGGAGTGGAGTTCATAGGCAAAAGGTCTGATGAAGTGGACGCAGAGGTCATAGCGCTAGCTATAAGCTCTTTAAGCGTCATAGGTATACGGGATTTCAAGATAGACGTGGGCCAGGTGGAATTTCTGGACGGCCTTTTTGAGGAATTCAGGCTGAAAGGCGAAGAAGTGGAGAAACTAAAAGCCTATATATCCACAAAGAATCTGTCGTGGCTTGCCAGATATGTGGATACGCTGGATGTCAGTGCAGAGGTAAAAAATGTGATTTTGGAGCTTCCTGAGCTATTTGGGGGATGCGAGGTACTGGATAAGGCCAGAGCTATGACATCCAGTAAAAAGGCTATACAAGCCGTTGAGAATTTGCACGGAGTCTACGGCGTATTAAAGGATATGGGTATGGACAAATACCTGATTTTTGATCTTGGTACTGCTCAGAAGTTAAATTACTATACAGGAATAATATTTAAAGGGTTTGTGAAGGACATAGGTTATGGCGTTTTGGCAGGGGGGCGTTATGACCATCTGGTTTCCCATTTTGGCGTGGATAAACCTGCGGTGGGATTTGCAGTAGGGTTAGAGAGGGCTATGCTGGCTCTGGCAAAACAGCACAGCGATGTGCTAAAACCCGTTGATAAGGTGCTGATTGTGTGCACAAGGGAGAGGATCAAGGAGGCATTTTACAGAGCCGAGGAAATGAGAAGAGCGGGGAAAATTGTGGAGATAGCTTTAAAAGAAGATTTTCCTGCTTATACCAAGCGTGCGCACAGTCGGATTATATCTCTTGTATAAAAGGTTAAGGTGATTAGGATGGATTACATTACAATTGCCATGGCAAAAGGTCGCCTTGCGGAAAAGGCTATGGATATGCTGGAGGAAGCGGGTATTGACTGTACACAGCTAAAGCTACAAACCCGCAGACTCGTATTAAAGGACGACTCGTCGGGAATAAGGTTTGTGATGGTAAAGCCTGTTGACGTTCCCACGTACGTGGAGTACGGAGCTGCCGATATGGGCATTGTGGGAAAGGATGTGCTTATGGAAGAGGAAGTGGACTGTTATGAGATGTTGGATCTGGGATTTGGCCACTGCAAGATGGTGGTAGCTGGCCCTAGAGAAATTACAGGGAGGTATTTTGTGGACAAAAGGGTCGCAACTAAATACCCCAGGATTGCCGAGAGGTACTTTAAGGGAAAAGGCGAAAACGTGGAAATAATCAAGCTCAATGGATCGGTTGAGCTGGCACCTATACTTGGTTTGTCTGAAGTCATCGTGGACATTGTGGAGACGGGCAGGACGCTAAAGGAAAATGGACTGGTGGTCCTTGACGAGATATTTTCATCAAGCGCCAGGCTTATCGTCAATAAAGCCAGCCTTAAGGTGAAAAGCCAGCCTATGAGAGAGATTATTTCAAGGTTGAGGGAGGTCGTAGAGTGAGGATACTGGATTTTACGCGAGGAATTGATTTAAATGGCCTTGCCGAATTTACCCAAAGGACTGTAAAAGATACTGGTGAGGTCAGGCAGACGGTAGATCGGATAATAAACGACGTCAGGGAGAGAGGCGATGAGGCGCTACTGGAATATACCGCAAAGCTGGATGGAGTACAGCTTACGCCGGATACCTTAAAGGTGACCCAAGAAGAGATTGATGCTGCGTACAGCGCCATTGACAGTGAGCTTATAAGATCTATGCGCAAGGCCATTAAAAACATCACTGCTTATCATGAGAAGCAAAAGCAAAATTCCTGGATGGACTTTAAGGATGGGGTAATCTATGGCCAGAGAGTAAGGCCGCTGGATAAAGTGGGGATATACGTGCCAGGAGGCAGTGCTGCTTATCCCTCGTCGGTGCTGATGAACGCCATACCTGCTTTGGTAGCTGGTGTAAAGGAGATCGTGATGACCACTCCGCCGGGGAAAAAATTAAACAGCGCTGTCCTGGTGGCGGCTCGGGAGGTAGGGGTAAGTGCGATATACAGGGTAGGTGGAGCTCAGGCTGTTGCGGCGCTGGCTTTTGGGACGTCGACCATTCCTCGTGTGGATAAAATCGTGGGACCTGGCAATATATATGTGGCTATGGCTAAAAGAGCGGTATACGGCTATGTGGACATCGACATGGTGGCTGGTCCCAGTGAAGTGCTGGTAGTAGCGGATGAGACGGCAAATCCCAGGTGGGTGGCAGCTGATATGCTTTCTCAAGCTGAACACGATGCAATGGCATCCTCTGTCCTTGTCACACCGTGCAGGGAATTGGCAGATAAAGTGGTAGATGAGCTGAAGGTTCAACAGAACAAGCTTGAAAGGCGCGCCCTTATAGCGAGGTCTTTGGAAGACTATGGAGCAATTATTCTGGTCAAAGACGTAGATGACGCGTTGTACATAGCTAATGAGGTAGCGCCGGAGCACCTAGAGCTGGCGGTGAAAAATCCCTTTGAGGTGCTGCCGCTGGTAAGAAATGCCGGAGCTGTGTTTTTAGGCCATAGTGCCCCAGAGCCCCTGGGAGATTACATAGCTGGTCCCAATCACGTGTTGCCTACGTCGGGTACTGCTAGGTTTTTTTCGCCGTTATCAGTAGATGATTTCGTGAAGAAGATGAGCGTACTGTACTATTCAAGGGAGCGGCTTGAGGAAGTAAAAGATGACATAGTGAGGATGGCCCAGGTGGAAGGCTTGACAGCTCACGCCAATGCTGTAAAGGTGAGGTTTGATGAGGAGGCGTAAACATGATAAGGGATTTGGTAAGGCGGGATGTGGTAAATTTAAAAAATTATCAGGTTCACATGCAACAGTGCAGGTACAAAATGGATGCTAACGAGTCCCCTTTTGATCTTTCTGAGGACATGTATGAAAAAATGGCAGATATTGTAAAGAAAAGCAGGCCAAACATATATCCTGATCCCATGGCCACACGGCTGAGAGAGGCTATATCAGAGTACGCTGGAGTTCCTGCTGATAGGATCATGGTGGGCAATGGTTCTGATGATCTGATTCACGGTTTGATGAATTCTTTTGTGGAAAAAGATGACTGTGTGATATACCCTGAGCCATCTTTCAGCATGTACCGTATATATACCCTGATAGCGGGAGCCAGGCCTGTTGGCATACCTTTGGGGGATGAGTTTCAGTATGATACAGATGAGTTTATGAGGGCCGTATACAGATACAGTCCTAAAGTGGTGTTTTTGTGCACCCCTAATAATCCCACAGGCAATACAATTGCTCGGGAAGATATAGTTAAGGTGCTGGACTGCGTCAAGGGGCTTTTGGTGGTGGATGAGGCGTATTTTGAATTCTGCGGTAACAGCGTTGTAGAACTCACGGAAAAGTATCCTAACCTGGTGGTATTGCGGACGTTCTCAAAAGCCATGGGACTGGCAGGACTTAGGGTAGGCTACATGATATCCAGCCAAGAGGTTATTGGTGAAATGTATAAAACCAAATCTCCCTATAACCTTAATTCCCTTTCGCAGGCTATAGCCTGTGAGGTTTTAAAGAGCGGCAGCTATAAGGAGAGGGTAGATTATATAGTGAAAGAAAGAGATAGGCTTTATATGCGATTAAAGGAGATTAAAGGGGTAAAATCGTATCCCAGCCATGCTAATTTTATCCTCATAAAGGTCGCTGATGCAGAGGGCGTGCACAGGCGACTTATTGAAAAAGGCGTATTGGTAAGGAGTTTTAAAGGTGATCCGTATCTTGATGATTGCCTGAGGGTTACCGTGAACACAGCGGAAGCCAACGACTACTTTATAGAGGCTTTAAAAGAGATTATGTCGCGATAAGGAGAGGATTGCATGAGAAAAGCCACATTTGCCAGAAAGACTTTGGAGACAGAAGTGAAAGTAGAGTTGAATTTAGATGGAAAGGGTATAGCTGATGTATCTACGGGGATTGGCTTTTTCGATCATATGCTTACATTGCTTTCAAAACACGGCCTTATAGACCTCAAAATAATTGCCAAAGGCGATCTTCACGTGGACTGCCATCATACAGTGGAAGATGTGGGGATAGCTATGGGAAAGGCTTTGAACATGGCACTGGGAGATAAAGTGGGCATTGTGAGATATGGTAGCTTTTACCTGCCTATGGATGAGACCCTGGTCAGGGTGGTACTGGATATAAGCGGCAGGCCGTTTTTGTTCTTCAATGTCCCTTTTGGTTCGCAGAGGTTAGGGGATTTGGATTCCGAGATGGTAGAGGAGTTCATGAGGGCATTTGCTTATAATTCGGCCATTACCTTGCATATGGACCTTATACGGGGAACCAACAGCCACCATATTGCAGAGGCGTGCTTTAAGGGATTGGGCAGGGCTTTGAGAGAGGCTGTATCCATGGATGCCAGGGAAACGGGTTTGCCGTCGACTAAAGGGGTGCTGTAATGAATGAAAGGTATGATAGCGATTATAGACTACGGCATGGGCAATCTGAGGAGCGTGCAGAAGGCGTTTGAGTATATAGGCTGCAATGCTATAATAACCCAGAATAAGTCCACCATTGACGATGCAGCTGGCCTGGTGCTGCCAGGAGTAGGAGCTTTTGGAGATGCCATGAGAGCGCTGCATGCCATGGACTTGGTGGACGCTATAGTAAAAAACATACAGAAGGGCAAGCCGTTTCTGGGCATATGCCTGGGTATGCAGCTGGTATTCCAAAAAAGCTATGAAGGAGGGGCCTGCCAGGGATTGGGCATATTAAAAGGTGAGATAGTGGAAATACCAAAAAAGCACAAAGTGCCGCACATGGGGTGGAACTCGCTAAATATAAAGCGACAGACAAACCTCTTAAAAGGCGTAAATAGCGGCGACTACGTGTATTTTGTGCACTCCTATTACCTTAAAACCGATGTGGAGCAACAGGTATGCGCCAGCGTGGAATACGGCGTGGAAATCCCGGCAGTGGTGGCACTGGATAACGTATATGCCTGCCAGTTTCATCCAGAAAAAAGCGGTGATGTAGGACTCAAGATCGTAAAGAATTTCGGGGAGATGGTGGTATGATAATTTTTCCGGCGATAGACATACTGGGCGGTAAATGTGTCAGGCTTACTCGTGGCGACTATGCCAGCCCTGAGGTCTATTATGATAGCCCTGAACAAGTGTCAGACCTGTGGAAAAGCAAAGGGGCCCAATACCTGCATGTAGTGGATTTGGACGGAGCAAAACAGGGCTTTCCTGTTAACAAGGCTATCGTCCAAAACATCGTGAGCAAGGGGATAAAGGTCCAAGTGGGGGGCGGCATAAGAAGAGCAGAATATATAGAGGAATTTATGGATATGGGGGTTTTTAGAGTCGTCCTGGGGACTTCTGCACTGGAGGATAGGTCTCTTTTAGAGTACGCCGTAAATAGGTATGGCGATAGGGTAGCTGTGGGAATTGACTCCAAGGATCGCCAAGTGTCCATTAAGGGGTGGCTTGAGACCACAGAGGTCAGAGATGTGGATTTTGCTAGGACAGTAAAAGAGATGGGCGTAAAGACGGTGGTATTTACGGATATATCAAAAGATGGAACGTTAAAAGGGCCTAATTTCTCAGCTATCGAGGAGATAAAAAGGATTGGCCTGGACGTTGTAGCCTCAGGGGGGATATCTGCGCTAGAGGATGTGATAAAGCTTAAAGAGATGGGAATTTACGGGGCGATTATAGGCAAAGCGCTTTATACAGGTGATATTGACTTGAGCCAGGCGCTGGAGGTGACTTTATGCTGACAAAGCGCATAGTACCGTGTCTGGATATAAAAGGGGGAAGGGTGGTAAAGGGGGTCAACTTTGTAAATCTTAAAGACGCGGGAGATCCTGTGGAAATAGCCAGGGCTTATAATCAAGAAGGGGCTGATGAGCTGGTTTTTCTGGATATAACTGCATCCTATGAGAAGAGGGGCATAATGATAGATGTGGTCAGGAGGACTTCGGAGGAGGTCTTTATTCCGCTGACGGTAGGCGGAGGCATAAAGTCTTTGGAGGACTTCAGGGAGATATTAAAAAGCGGCGCTGATAAGGTTTCTATAAACTCCGCGGCAGTAAAAGATCCCAGCCTTATTAAAGAGGCTGCGAGGAAATTTGGCAGCCAATGTGTGGTGGTAGCTATAGACGCAAAAAAGGTTGGAAATGATAGGTGGAATGTTTACATAGAAGGGGGTAGGATAGATACAGGACTGGATGCAACCCAGTGGGCTAAAAAAGCGCAGGATCTGGGGGCTGGGGAAATACTGCTGACCAGCATGGATGCCGATGGCACCAAAAGCGGATATGATTTGTCGCTGACAAGGGCTGTAGCCGAGGAAGTAGATATTCCCGTTATAGCATCAGGGGGTGCGGGCAACAAAGAACATTTTTATGAGGTGCTAACCCAAGGAAAAGCTGATGCAGCATTGGCGGCATCACTATTTCACTACGGCCAGTTGTCTATAAAAGAGCTTAAGGAGTATTTGAGGGCACAGGGCGTTTTGGTCAGGCTATAGTATCAGAACGCAGATTTGAAAGGGGTTTTGAGTATGGGAATTAATTTGGATGAATTAAAGTTTGATGAAAACGGACTTATACCTGCTGTGATACAGGATGTATACACCAAAGAGGTATTGATGCTGGCTTATATGAATAAAGAGAGCATTGAATTGACGATAAAAACTGGAAAGGTTAATTTTTACAGCAGAAGCAGAAAGACCTTGTGGCTTAAAGGGGAGACATCGGGGAATTACCTCAATTTGAAGCGATTGGAGTACGATTGCGATGCTGACGCGCTTCTTGTAGAAGTAATTCCCGAGGGGCCTGTGTGTCACACAGGCAATAAGAGCTGCTTTTACAGAACTATGTATAAATCGGAGGATGCCCCTGAAGGCGTGGGTATAATTAAAAAATTGTCCGAGAGAATTGCAGATAGAAAAAAGCACCCTGTAGATGGTTCATATACCAATTACCTTTTGGATAAGGGCATAGACAAGATACTGAAAAAGGTAGGAGAAGAATGCGCAGAAACCATTATAGCAGCAAAAAACAATTCTCCTGAGGAAATAACTTATGAGGTATCCGACCTGGTGTATCATCTGCTGGTGATGCTGGCAGAGAGGGGTGTTGACGTAAATCGGATATACGACGAGTTGGCTAGAAGGTATAAAAAGTGATTAACCGAAGGAAATAGTAAACTACCCCTGAATCAATACTTTCTGCCAGCTTTGATTGATATGTTTTGTCCTGTAACATAGTGACTTCTTGGGGATTTGATATAAAGCCCATCTCAATCAGTACGCCGGGAACTTCAGCGTTTCGCAGGAGGAAAAAATCGCCCTCTTGAGGGGTGTGAATATATCCTGTTAGCTCATTTAAGTAATTCTGTATGGATTTTGCGAGGTTTGCGCTGTCAGGGTTTTTGCTGGAGTAAAAGACGATGGCGCCGCGGCTGCTGGCGCTGCCGGAATTTACGTGAAGGCTTAAGAAAATATCGGGCTTGCGCTGATTGATGATGTCAGTTCTTGCTATGAGATCCCTTTTGTGCCTGTAAGGGCTTTTGTTATTTAAGTGGTCCAAGGCTGTATCATTATCCCTTGTCATGTACACTTGTGCACCTTCTTTTTTGAGCTTATCTCGGAGAATCAGTGCCACAGATAGGTTTATGTTTTTTTCAAGGACACTTCCCCTGCTGCACCCTCCATCTATTCCGCCGTGGCCAGGGTCTATTACTATGACCTTTCCCGCTAAAGGCTGTAGCCAGGCCGAGACGTGTTGCGCGTGGAGCAATTGAGATAAAGGAAGGATGCACAGCGTGAAGAAAATTATCGCTGCTGTGGTTATGGTTCGGTAGCGTATGAACATCCGCACACACCTCCACCAATAGGATATTGTGATGCCAATATAAAAATTCCCCCTTGTTAACTTGCAAGGGGGAATTTGACTATATAATTGCAGCGGTTTTAAAGGTATTTTTTACATCAGTGATGTCTTGTGAAGATGCCTGTTTTACTTTATACCAGCCTTTCTGGGACAAAGCATCAAATACTTTTTTATGGTCCACTAAGCAGGTGTTGAGCACCGAGGTGAAATCCCTTCTGAGGTCATCGTTAGAAGATTCTACCACGGCATGGTATAGACCATCAATTTCGAGCTTTAAATCGCTCAAGACTCCCATCATGTAATCTCTATCAGTCATCTGCAATGTCAATACACCTCCTTTTACGTTAGATGTTTTATAATGGCCTGATATGCGTTTTTCTGGGATTGAGCAAGCTGGTGGCACAATGTCTTAAGGTGAGTATCGCTCAATCTGTCGGCGCAGTCCATAAAGCATTTTTCGTTTTGTTGCATCATAGAAAGGGTGTCTTGGATATACTGAAGTTCCTTCTGGGTCAGATTTGCCATGTCTTTTCCTCCTTTCACGTATTTATGTTGTGTAAAAAAAATAAATATATTCAATGGTGAAAAAAAACGACCCTTTCACATATACTGTAATAGTAATTTTATTTTGAAATTTTAAGGGGGCAATAGCGTGGACTACGACAAACTTTTTGAGATAATTAAAAATTTAAAGAATCAGTTGGATGCGAGCAGTACTGAAGAGTTTAAAAAATTTACCAATGAATTGATGGCGATGTCTGATGGAGAATTTCAGGCGCGCATCGACGAATTAGCTTTGAAGCTTAAAGATATCTTGTCAAAGATAAATTTGCCTGCTGGTGTCAATCCTTATGATATCAAAGGCGCTTTTGAGAAAATAACGCAGGGCAACGAAGGGTTAAGCTATGAAAAAGTCATGAGCTTTATGTCGGCGTTAGATCCCAATTATAAAAAAGCCCTGGCAAGATTTAGTAAATTAAGCGAGAAGTTAAAAAGCCTGTAAGCACACGATACCGTGTGCTTATTTTATATTTTAATTTATAGCGATAAATTTGCAAAAATGTATTGATTAATTAGTGGTTTTTTTGTTAAACTAGAAGTGCAATGATTGTTTATTAATTTAATAAAGAGGTGTTTTAGCAATGGCTGAACTTCGCTGGAACCCATTACTGGGGGATTGGGTGATGATCGCATCTCACAGGCAGGAAAGGCCTCAGATGCCCAAAGATTGGTGTCCTTTTTGTCCAGGCTCTGGCAGGGTACCTGATGGCTACGACGTGTTGGAGTATGACAATGATTTTCCTGCTCTTATGCAAAATCCCCCTGCGCCTGACGACGTGGAAACGTCACTGTATAAAGTATCGCCTGCGTATGGCAAGTGCGAGGTGATCCTCTATTCACCTAATCATACCATAACCCTTCCCGAGCTGGAAGTGGAGCATATCAAAAAATTGGTTGATCTCTGGAGTGAGCGATTCACCGCGTTGAAGCGCGACGAGCGCATTAAGTATATATTTATTTTCGAGAACCGAGGTGAAGTCGTGGGCGTGACAATGCCCCATCCCCATGGCCAGATATACGGCTATTCTTGGGTACCTCTCAAGATAAAGCGCGAACTTGAGTTATCTCGCAGGCATTACGAGGATACAGGCCAGTGCCTGATATGCAGGATTACCGAGGAAGAATACGATTTTAAAAAGAGGATAATAATGGAGAACGATCATTTTGTAACGTATCTTCCCTTTTTTACCGAATATCCCTACGGCGTGTTTATATCGGCAAAGCGACATGTGGGGACAATAGATGAGTTTACACCTGAAGAGAGACAAGCATTTGCAGAGATTTTAAAGTATACTACGGGCACATTGGATGCGCTATTTGATTATAAATTCCCATACATGATGTGCATGCATCAGCTTCCTGTTAACGGTGAGGAGGATTTTTCGGATTGTTACCATTTTCACGTGGAGTTTTATCCGCCCATGAGGTCTAGAGATAAGCAAAAGTTCAACGCTTCCAGTGAGACAGGAGCCTGGGCGCCGTGTAATACCACATCACCTGAGGAGAAAGCTGAGGAGCTTAGAAGGGCTTACGAGAAGTTTAAAGAGAAAATGGGGAGGGTATCGCGATGAATTTTCTTTTAAAGGAGTTTTACGATGTTTTCACTGACAACGGCAGAGAAGTCAGGGCGTTTTTTTCGCCAGGGAGGGTAAACCTTATAGGCGAGCATACCGATTACAACGGGGGATATGTGTTCCCTGTGGGATTGAACGTGGGAACTACTGTGTTGATAAGAAAAAGGGATGATAAAAAGGTTTTACTTTATGCCACCGACATTAAAAAAGTGGTAGAGGCGAGCCTGGATGACTTAGAGAGTTATAAGGATATTGAGTGGGGCAATTATCAGCTGGGAGTAATCCACGAGCTTTTAAAAGCCGGATACAATGTGGGCGGCTGTGAAATGCTGTTTTGCGATACGGTGCCCCATGGCGCGGGACTTTCTTCTTCTGCGGCCATTGAGTGCGCCACGGGGATTGCAGTATACAGTATGTTTAACGATAAACCTATAGATAAGGTGGAACTGGCCTTTATAGGGCAAAGGGCTGAAAATAAGTACATAGGCGTTAATTGCGGTATCATGGATCAGTTTGCATCAAGTATGGCCAGGAAAGACCATGGGTTATTTCTCAATACCATGACAATGGAGTATAAGTATGTGCCTTTAAACCTCGGCGACTACAGGATACTTATATCCAACACCAATAAAAAGAGAGGGCTTGCGGATTCAAAGTACAATGAAAGGAGAAGCCAGTGTGAAGAAGGATTGCAGGCTCTTAAAAAGGCGCTTGACGTAAAGTGCCTGGGTGAGGTGAGCGTAGAGGAATTTGAAAAGCATAAGTATCTCATTGAGGACGATATCGTCAGAAAAAGGGTTGAGCACGTGGTTTACGAAGATGAGAGGGTCTTAAGTTCTATTGATGTGCTGGAGAAAGGCGACCTTAAGTCATTTGGCAGGCTGATGACGCAGTCCCATGAGTCCCTTAGAGATTTGTATGAGGTTACGGGCGTTGAGCTGGATACTTTGGTGGAGGAAGCTTTGAAGATCGAGGGAGTGCTGGGGTCCAGGATGACCGGCGCTGGTTTTGGCGGGTGCACTGTTACGATAATACATAGAGCTAATATCGAAGAATTTAAGACAAAGGTTGGAGAAAACTATACCAGGAAGACGGGACTTAAAGCCGATTTCTACGTGTTTGAAGTAGGGGATGGAGTGCGGGAGATTAATTTATAAAAAGGGGTGGATTCAAATGATACTGGTTACAGGAGGAGCAGGTTACATAGGAAGCCATATGGTCTACCTGCTTTCGCAAAAAGGGTTTGACGTCGTCGTATTGGATAATCTTGAGAAAGGTCACAGGGCGGCGGTAATGGGAGCGAAATTTTACCAAGGGGATTTGAGGGACAAAGAACTTTTGGATAGGATCTTTGCGGAAAATGACGTGGAAGCCGTTATCCATTTTGCCGCTGCTTCCCTGGTAGGGGAAAGCATGGAAAATCCCCTTAAATACTATTTCAACAACGTATATGGGACCATGTGCCTGGTCGAGGCCATGATAAAGCATGGTGTAAAGAAATTGGTCTTTTCTTCAACAGCCGCGGTATACGGAGAGCCTAAGAATATCCCTATAATGGAGGAAGATCCCACAGTTCCTACCAATCCTTACGGTGAGACAAAGCTCGCCATAGAGAAAATGTTGAAATGGGCTGATATGGCCTATGGGTTGAAGTACGTGTCCCTTCGCTATTTTAATGTGGCTGGCGCTCATTGCGATGGCGTTATAGGCGAGGATCATCAGCCAGAGACTCATCTTATACCTATTGTGCTTCAGGTGGCGCTGGGCAAAAGGGATAAGGTGGTGATTTACGGTGACGACTACGATACCCCTGATGGCACATGTATAAGGGATTACATCCACGTCCTGGACCTGTGTGAAGCACACTTGCTGGCTTTGAAATACATTCAACAAAAAGGCAAAAGCGATGTGTTTAATCTCGGAAACGGTATGGGATTTTCTGTAAAGGAAGTGATAGATAAAGCCCAAAAGGTTGTGGGCAGGAATATTCGCTATGAGGTAGGTAAAAGGCGTCCAGGAGATCCGTCAATTCTCGTCGCTTCTGATAAAAAAGCCAAAGAGGTTTTGAATTGGGAGCCAAAGTACAGCTCACTGGAGACAATAATTGACACGGCGTGGAAATGGCACTCGGCTCATCCCGATGGATACGATGTTGATAAACCTTGACACAGAGGTTTTAACTATAATATTATAGGTTATAGGGTTTATTGTTTTCACAGGGCGGACTGCTTTTCAGGAGGTGTTCGATGCAGCATATAGCGCAAAAAGTTAAAGAGCGTACAGGTGTAAATACCACGGTCAGGGACATTGAGAATATTATGTCGGCCTTGTGTTGCACAGGTGATTTTTATGAGCTAATTCGCCTGTCTAATGAACCTTTTGTTGTGGTTGTGGAGACGTTAGAGGTGCTTATAGATGAAAAGCTCGTGGAGTTAACTGATAGGGGCTATTTGGCGATTAGCCAGCGAGGCAGGGAATTTGTGAAAAACCATAACATAAAGCCGATAAGTGATCATATATGTTCTAATTGCGGTGGCAGAGGAATACAATTGGGCGATTTTAAGTCGCTGCTTCTAAAGTTTAAAGAGATAACCTGCGGAAGGCCGGTACCGGTGGCGGAGTACGACCAGGGGTATGTTACGGAAGAAACCGCTGTGGCGAGAATAGCCTTGATGGCCGATAGAGGTGACCTCGATGGCAAGGATATAATAATTTTAGGAGATGATGACCTCGTCAGCATAGCTGCTGCGCTGTCCGGGTTACCGGCTCGCGTTACTGTGTTGGAAGTGGATGAGAGGATAGTAAGGTTTATAGACGATGTGGCCTTAAAATACAATCTCCCTATAGAGACGAGAATATACGATTTGAGCAAAAAATTACCTGATGAATACGTGGGCAAATTTGATACCTTTATTACCGATCCTCCGGATACGTTGGAGGCTTTAAAGCTTTTTGTTAAGCGAGGTATTGCTTCTTTAAAGGGCGTAAGGTGTGCCGGTTATTTTGGTGTAACTTCAGCAGAAGCTTCTTTTAACAAATGGTATGAGCTTCAGGCGGCATTGCTCGCTGAGTGCCATGTGGTTATAACCGACATTATCCATAATTTTAATCATTATATGAACTGGGATTATTTACCTGAGAATTTTAAAGGCCGTTTACCTTTTTTGAAGCAAAGGCCTTCTAATATATGGTACTGTTCAAGTATGTACAGGGTAGAAACGGTGGGGATTCCTGATACCGCCAATGACGATGTCAGCGATACCCGCCAGTTGTATGTGGACAGAGAGTCTATAGTTTAAATTTACGGGCGGTCCGCCCTGGGTTTTAAGGGGTGATGTGCTGTGAAGGTTACAAAAGTGTTTGAATTTGATAGCGCCCATAATCTCCTCAATTATCACGGCAAGTGCGAAAGGCTTCACGGGCATACTTATAGGCTGGAAGTGACGGTAAGCGGCGTACCGGACGATGACGGTATTGTGGTAGATTTTAACCTTTTAAAGTCTACGGTGAACGAATGCATTATTGAAAAGCTGGATCACCAGTACCTCAATGAGCTTTTTGATTTTAATACTACATGTGAAAATATGCTACTTTGGATGTGGAAGCAGTTATATAAAAGATTAAAGTCAGAAAGGTTTCAGCTCTATCAATTGACATTATGGGAGACCCCTACCAGTTATGCTACATTGACAAAAGAGGACATGGACGATGTTGAGGGTTAATGAGATCTTTACCAGTATACAGGGTGAAAGCTCATCTGCAGGTTATCTTACTGTTTTTGTAAGGCTTACCGGGTGCAATCTCAGGTGCTCTTACTGCGACACCAGATACGCCTACGATGAAGGCGTGCTGATGACAGCAGAGCAGGTTTACGGCGAAGTGGTGAAAAAAGGGGTAAAGAGAGTGTGCATAACAGGCGGTGAGCCTTTGCTGCAAAGTGACGTACAGAAGCTCATAGATATGCTGGAGGAATATGAGGTTTCCATTGAGACCAATGGCTCTATAGACCTGTCGCGGTTTAGATTGCCTATAAATCACAGGTTTGTAATGGACGTAAAGGTGCCCTCTTCAGGCTTTTCTGACGCCATGGATTACAGCAATTTTGATCGCTTGAGAAATCATGATGAGATAAAGTTTGTCATAGGCAATAGAGAAGACTATATCTGGTCTAAAGAGGTTATAAAAAAGTATTACAAGAAAGGTGTCATAATTTTTTCGCCGGTGTACAAAGCCATAGAGCCAGACCAGATAGCGAGCTGGATTATAGAGGATAGGCTTGACAGCGTCAGGTTCCAGCTTCAGTTGCACAAGTACATATGGAATCCTACTATTAGAGGTGTTTAATATGAAAAAAGCAGTAGTATTGTTGTCGGGGGGATTGGACAGTACCACATGTATGTCAGTAGCACATCGCGATGGATATGAACTATATCCCCTGTCTTTTGATTACGGCCAGAGGCATTCCCGGGAATTGCAGTCGGCGAGAAAAGTAGCGGAGTATTACGGGGTAAAGCACCACCAGATAGTGAAGATGGACAATGTAGGAGGGAGTGCGCTTACTGACCTTTCTATAGAAGTCCCGGACTATAAAGGAGACAGCTCTGAGATACCTGTGACGTATGTTCCAGCCAGGAATATCATTTTTCTCAGCTACGCTGTAGGTTATGCAGAGGTCGTAGGGGCTGAAGCCATATATATAGGGGTTAGCTCAGTAGACTACAGCGGATACCCTGATTGCAGGCCCGAATTTATAGAAGCGTTTCAAAAAGTGATCGATGTGGGGACAAAAGCCGGTGTTGAAGGGAAACCTATAAAAATAATCACGCCGTTGATAAATCTATCAAAAGCTCAAACCATAAAGCTAGCCTATGAAAACGGTGCGCCCCTTCATCTGACCACCACGTGTTATAAAGGAGGAGAAAAGGCTTGCGGGATATGTGACAGCTGCAGGCTCAGGCTGAAGGGATTTAAAGAAGCGGGGTTAAAGGATCCTCTGGAATATGAAATTGACGTTGACAGTATTTGATGTGTTTGATAAAATGTTACCTAGAACATAGGGGAGTAGCTTGCGGAGACGCGACAAAGTCAACATGCTGGTTTTAGACCTGGCTTTGTCTTAAAAAGCGAGACCTATGTATAGCGGTGTGCTATACATAGGTCTTATTATTTTGCTAAGAATAACTAAAGGAGGACAAGGACGATGGATGCATTTTTAACAGCTTTATTTATGGTGGTAGTTGCGGAAATGGGAGATAAAACGCAGCTTTTGTCCATGGCTTTTGCTACAAGGTACAGCGCTTTGAGCGTATTAACAGGTGTATTTATCGCTACGGTTCTAAACCACGCCCTGGCTGTTGTGGTAGGCACATACCTTGCAGAAGTAATACCTGTTTCGATAGTTCAGATAGTTGCGGCGCTGTCTTTTATGTTTTTCGGGCTGTGGACATTAAGGGGTGATAAGCTGGAAGGAGAGGACAAAGTAAAGACGAGGTATGGGCCCGTTTTTACCGTCGCTTTGGCTTTTTTTGTAGCGGAGATGGGCGATAAGACCCAGCTAGCCACGGTTGCCCTTGCAGCTAGATACCATAGCCCTGTACACGTGCTGATTGGAACGACGCTGGGTATGCTTATAGCGGACGGTATCGGTATAGTGATAGGCGATTACCTTTCTAGGAAGGTATCTGAGGGCTTAATAAAAATCGTCTCTGCTGGTATTTTTATACTGTTTGGATTTGCCACCCTTTATGAGGCTATGGGATATAACGCTATTACCATCGGTGTAATGGTATTTCTGGCGGTGCTAATGGGCGCGATAATATACGTAATGAAAAGAGAAAAAGACCTGGAAAAGCATTAGGTCTCCTCTAAATCCTCAATCTCGGGGTTTACCAATATGGTTTTATAGTTTTCGTATATAACCATGCCTGGCTTGGCGCCGTTAGGCTTTTTTACATATTTTCTCAAGGTGTAGTCTACAGGTACTTTGCTGGACTCCCTTGCCTTGCTGTAATAGGCCGCTAGCCTCGCAGCGGCCTCCAGGGTTTCAGGAGGCACCTCTTTGCCATATGCCTTTATTATCACGTGAGAGCCGTGTACCTTGCTAGTGTGCAACCAAAGGTCTTCTGTTCTGGCAAAACGCAAAGTCAGATAGTCGTTTTGCATGTTGTTTTTGCCCACGTATATGTCAAAGCCGTTGTGCCTGTAATGCCTTGGTTTTGAACGGTATGTCATTTCTTTTTTTCCGGTGTTGTTTTTTATATACCCCTCTCTGATGAGCTCGGCTTTTATATCCAAGAGATCTGATTCATTCTCTGCCTGTTGGATATTTGTGAGCTGGCTTTCCAGGTAGTCTATCTCTTTTTTGTTTTCTTCAATCTGATCTAAGAGCATATTGTATGCGCTCTTTAGTTTATTGTATCGCTTGTAGTACCTCTGGGCGTTTTCGGCAGGGGTCAGTGAGGGATCCATGGGGATGCTAATGGTATTTCCGTCGTAATAGTTGTACAGGTCAGCGCATTGCTGGCCTTTTTTCAGGTTGTACAGGTTGGCCGTGATGAGTTCACCGTATAGCCTGTATTTCTCCCTGTCTTCTGCCTCTGCAAGATCTTCTTGCTGGATTTTTAATTTCTTGTAGCATCTGTCCAGATTGGTGTCGATGATCTTTTTGAGGTCTGATGAAAGCTGCTTTAATCTAGACTGCTTTGTAAAAACCGTGTAGTACTCGTCTAAAAGGCTGTTTACGCTGTCAAAATTTTTAAGCTCACATTTACCTGCCAGATGGGTCAAATCTATGCAAGAAAAATCTTTGTACATCCCTGTTTTGCTGTCAATGGCGAGGCATGGATTATATCTGTTTGCCTTCACTCCCTCAATTATACCTTTAAATACACTGTATAAAAGTTTTAAGTCAGCAGTACCTATGTTTTCTATTCCGGCCCTGAACAGGATTTCCCTGGACACCAGAGGGCTTATTCCCTGGATGTTATCGGTGAAAAAGGTCGAAACATCTTTACATCGTTTTATAAGCTCCTCCAATTGGTTTAGTTCCACGGAGTCAGGTGGCACTTTCTCAGGAGTAGGGGGAAGCTGGTATTTAACCCCTGGCAATATCACCCTTCTGCTCATGTCCTGGGTTACATTTTTTATACAGGATATGATGGTCATATCCTGATCGCACAGTATTATGTTGCTGTGCTTGCCCATGATTTCTACGGTGAGCGTTAAAACGATGGGATCTTCCAGCTCTGTCTTTGTCTTTACATCTATATAAAGGATCCTGTCAAAACCCTCCTGACGTATGCCGTGTATTATGCCTGCTAAGAGGTGTTTTCTCAGAGACATGCAAAAGGGAGGAGGTGTTACAGGATTTTCAAATTCTTGTCCTGTCAAGTGAATTCTGGCGCTACTAGCGTTTGACGATATCACCAGCTTGTAATTTTTTTTGTTGTTTCTTACAGAGATCCATATTGTTTCGCTTTCAGGCTGATATATCTTTTCGATCTTGCCTCCTATTAATTCATTTAGTTCGCTTTTTAGGCAGTAAAGGGTAATGCCGTCTAAAGCCATAAAATCACCTCGCATAAGACAGATTATATATTAAAATCACTTCATTGACAACAACGCGCTTTTAAAGATAAAATAAGTAATGTAGGTCGGTGAATTATGATGAAGTGGTTGCTGGTAGTTTATAAAGTGCCTCCTGAGCCCTCTACAGCCCGCGTGTATGCCTGGAGGAAGTTAAAGGGCTTAGGGGGTTTATATATTCAACAATCGGTTTGTATTCTGCCTTATACTCAACAAAATTCAGAGGGGATTTTAGATATTGAAAAGGATATGCAAAAATACGGTGGCGAGTTCTGGCATTTTATAGTAGAGCAGTTCGATGAAAAAACCGAAAGCAAATTAATAAATCAATACAATGAGCTGAGGGACAGGGAATACGAAGAGATTGCTGATAAGTGCAATGATTTTTACGCGGAGATTGAAAAAGAGACAAAGAACGAGAATTTTACATACGCTGAATTGGAAGAAAATGAAGATGAGTTGGAAAAACTGTGTAATTGGTTTTGTAAGGTGGTAAAGAGGGATCTATTTGGGGCCAGCAAGAAAGGTCAGGTAGAAGGAATGCTGGAGCAGTGTAAAAAATTGCTTGAAGAGTTTGCGCAGCGAGTATATAATACTGAAGAAAGTTAGGTGTATTGATATGAAATTTACGAAAATGCAGGGTACTGGAAACGACTTTGTCGTAGTGCAGGAAACCGAAATAGAGGGCACAAAAGATTATGCAGCTATGGCGCGAAGGCTGTGCGACAGGCATTTTGGAATAGGAGCGGATGGCCTCATTGTCGTATGCCGATCAGAGGTTGCTGACATAAAGATGCGCATATTCAATGCTGATGGCAGTGAAGCTGAGATGTGCGGCAATGGCATAAGGTGTTTTTCAAAGTACGTATACGAGAGGAATGTTTTGAATAAAGATAAGTTCAGGGTGGAAACGCTGGCTGGCGTGGTTGTACCCATGCTTGAAGTGGAGAACGGTATGGTGAAATCGGTTACTGTCAATATGGGCAATCCTGTATTTGACGATACGCTAATTGATTTTAAGTTGGATGTAAAAGACAGGTCTTTTTATATTACCTATGTGAACATGGGCGTACCTCATGTAGTTATATTTGTAGATGACATCTTGGTGGATGATATAGTGGAATACGGCCCTTTAATTGAGCGCCATAAATTGTTTCCCCAGGGCACCAATGTGAATTTCGTCAAGGTGGTGTCTAGGGACAGTTTATGGGTGAGGACATGGGAGAGAGGAGTGGGATTGACCTTGGCATGCGGCACTGGTACCTGCGCCAGTGCTGTGGCTGCTTGCAGGAGCGGAAAGGTTGAGCGGCGCGTGACCGCTCATCTTGCGGGAGGAGATCTGGGTGTGGAGTGGATGGACGATGGGTGTGTGTACATGTCTGGGCCTGCGGAAATAATTTTTGATGGTATAGTAAAATTAGCTTGATAATTATTCGATTTTTGTATAGAATTAATATAAATTGAATATAAATTAATTCGCCATGCGCTGGGTGAGCGGGAGGTTGGTTTATGAATTGTTCTAATATCAGGCTTATCAATATTGGTTTCGGGAACATCATTTCTGCCAATAAATTGGTGGCCATAGTGAGTCCTGAGTCCGCGCCTATTAAGAGGATAATTCAGGATGCCAGGGATAGGGGTATGCTTATAGATGCTACTTATGGGAGGAGGACGAGGGCGGTAATAATTACTGATAGCGACCACGTGATATTGGCAGCGGTGCAGCCGGAGACAGTGGCCAATCGCTTGAATTCCAAGGATTTTGGCTTGGACGAGAATATTCTGGATGAGCCCGATGAGGAAGAATGAGGTGAGAGGGTTTAATGGAAAATGGGCTGTTGATCGTGTTATCAGGTCCTTCAGGGGCAGGTAAAGGAACGCTGTGCAGGGAACTTTGCGAGAAAAGCGATAATTACAGGTTAAGCGTATCTGTGACCACTCGAAAGCCTAGAAAAGGAGAAGTAAATGGGAAGAATTACTTCTTTGTAGATGAGGATCAGTTTAACAAAATGGTGGAAGATGATGAGCTGTTGGAATGGGCAAAGGTATACGGAAATTATTATGGAACGCCCAGGGATTATGTAGAGCGGTGTTTAAAAGAAGGGTATGATGTGATACTGGAAATCGATATACAAGGCGCGTTAAAGGTCAAAGAAAAATTCCCTGAAGGTGTTTTTATTTTTATACTCCCGCCATCTATGGAAGAGCTGAAAAATAGGATAGTCAAGCGTGGGACAGAATCAGAAGAGGAGATAATGAAGAGATTTAAATCGGCGTACGAAGAGCTGAATTATATATCTAAATACGATTACGCTGTCATAAACGACGATGTTGAGCAGGCGATAAAAAAAATTCAGGCAATAATAATAGCTGAGAAGTGCAAAGTGAATAGGAATAAAGAGTACTATCTGAGCATAAGGGAGGGGTTACTGTGATTTATCCGCCGATAAACGACCTTTTGGAAAAAGCCGAGGACAAGTATACCTTGGCTGTATTGGTGGCCAAAAGGGCAAGGCAGCTGGTTATGGGAGATAAGAAATTGGTGAATACGGACTCAGATAATCCTGTGGTCATAGCTATAAACGAGATAGATCAGGGCAAGGTATCTTTTGAACGGACTAAAGTAGGTATAAAATAATCTTTTTGTAGGGATGATGTTATGTTAAAAGGCAAAAAAGTCGTCCTCGGTGTGACAGGGAGTATCGCGGCGTATAAAGCTGCAGAGATCACAAGAGCGCTAGTCAAGGAAAGAGCACTGGTCAAGGTCATCATGACGGCATCTGCTACCCGCTTTATAACGCCGCTGACATTTCAGACCCTTTCAAATAACCCTGTAGCTGTAGATATGTTTGAAGAGCCTGTGGCCTGGGAAATTGAACATATATCTTTGGCTAAATGGGCTGATGTGTTTTTGATCGCGCCAGCCACAGCTAATGTCATAGGCAAGATGGCGGCGGGTATTGCCGACGACATGCTGACCACGACCGTCATGGCCACCAGGGCTCCTGTGGTCGTGGCGCCGGCTATGAACGTCAACATGTACACCAATCCCATTACTCAACACAATATAGATGTGCTAAAGCAAAACGGTTATCACTTTGTCCAGCCTGAATCAGGGGAATTGGCCTGCGGCGACAGAGGTCAGGGGAGGCTGGCGGATATTAAGGACATTGTGGATTGCGTGAGATCCCTCTTCATCAAAAAGGACCTGGCAGGTAAGAGGATACTGGTTACCGCAGGTCCTACCAGGGAGCCCATTGACCCTGTAAGGTACATATCCAATTATTCCTCTGGCAAAATGGGTTATGCGCTGGCGAAAGCTGCAAGGGATAGAGGGGCAGAAGTGGTGTTAGTGTCAGGACCTGTATCTATAAGCCCGCCGTCAGGAGTGATGTTGGAGAGGATAAATACCGCTGAGGAAATGATGAGAAGCGTGTTGAAACACTTCGATAATGTAGATGCCGTAATAATGGCCGCAGCGGTAGCTGATTACAGACCTATGGAGTACAGTGAGGTCAAGATAAAAAAGTCCGATGAGGATATGGTGGTACATCTGGGTAAAAACCCTGATATATTAAAAGAACTGGGATTTAGGAAAGGCAAACAGGTGCTTATCGGGTTCGCTGCGGAAACCAATGATGTGATGCTTAACGCAGGCAAAAAGCTGAGGGAAAAAAATCTGGACATGATCGTGGTCAACGATGTGACCCAACCTGGAGCGGGTTTTGAGGTAGATACGAACATAGTCAATGTGATGACAAGGGATGGAGATGTTAAGAGCTTTCCTTTAATGGATAAAGGAGAGCTATCCCATATGATACTGGATTTGGCAGTAGATTTAATGGTCAGGTAACTGGCCATTTTTAATTAGGGGGAAATCACTTGAGGTTCGCTGAGGTCATAATTGATATCAATTCATCCAGCGTGGATAAAATCTACGATTACATTGTCCCCGAGGACATGGAATTGCAACCAGGTATGAGGGTGGTAGTGGATTTTAATAGAAGGCTCATAGAGGGTTTTGTGGTGGGTATAAAAGAGACCAGCGAAATCCACATATCAAAGCTTAAAAGCGTCGTAAAGCTCATAGATTCCAAGCCGGTGTTGACGGGCAAACAGCTGGTTTTGGCTCATTGGATGAAAGAAAGGTATCTTTGCCATTTGGTAGAGGCTTTAAAGTGTATAATGCCTGTCGGCTCAAGTAAGTCCATGGAAACAGCTCGCATGATGATTACGTTAAGGGTGTCCGAGGATGAGGTGGTGCGATTTATATCTTCAAATAGCAGAAATACCAGGCAGGTAGCCGTTTTAAGTGAACTTTTAAAAAATAAGCTGCATCCTTTAGCGGCTTCGCAGGTTATAAAGGCGACGGGTGCCGACTATTCCGTATTAAAGCGCTTAAAGGAAATGGGGCTTGTAGACATCTTTTATGGAGACGTAGACAAAAACCCGTACACATCGTATCGCTGCAGCTTATCCGGGAAGTTAAAGCTGACCGCTGAGCAGCGCATGGCGCTGGATGAGATCAAAAAGGGGTTGGATGCCGGCAGCGGTAAGTATCTTTTGCACGGGGTGACAGGCAGTGGCAAGACTGAGGTTTTCCTGCAGGCGATAGAGTACAATATTGAAAAAGGCAAGGATGCCATAGTCCTGGTCCCTGAGATATCCCTGACGCCTCAGACCATAGAGCGCTTTAAAAGCAGGTTTAATGACGCCGTAGCTGTCTTACACAGCAGGCTTTCGGAGGGCGAGCGCGCCGACCAGTGGAAAAAAATAAGGGATGGAAAGGTAAAAATAGTTATAGGGGTGAGAAGCGGTGTGTTCGCCCCCTTTAAAAACCTTGGCCTGGTGATTGTGGACGAGGAACACGAAAACACTTATAAGCAGTCGGATATGAGGCCCAAATACGATGCCCGTGAGGTGGCAGAAAAGAGATGTGAGATGGAAGGCGCCGTGCTGGTACTGGCATCTGCAACGCCTTCTGTTTTAAGTTATTACAGGGCGCAGCAAGGGCAGTTTAAGCTGCTTGAGTTGAAAAAAAGGATCAATAGTAATAATATGCCTTGTGTGCAAATCGTGGATATGAGGCAGGAACTGATGGCTGGCAATCGCTCTATTTTTAGCAGAGCGCTTTATCAGGAGATAAAAAGGGCTCTTGCGAAGCGTGAGCAGATGATACTTTTTTTGAACAGAAGAGGTTATTATACCTTTGTGTCCTGCAGGATGTGCGGTTTTGTGATGAAATGCCCTCATTGCAACATATCCATGACATACCACGTGGAGGGAAAGCTTCGCTGTCATTACTGCGGTTACAGCGAGGATGTGCCTTCTGTATGCCCTTCCTGTGGGCAGAAAAGCATTAGATATTTTGGCATAGGCACAGAAAGGGTGGAAAAAGAGATCAAAAGGCTTTTTCCTGAAATCAGGGTTCTCAGAATGGATGTAGACACCACGAGAAGAAAAGGCTCTTTTGAGAGGATTTATAACGCGTTTAAAAACAGAGAGGCAGATGTCCTTATAGGAACCCAGATGATATCCAAAGGGTTGGATTTCCCAGGGGTCTCGCTGGTGGGCGTTATAACGGCGGATACAGCATTGAATTTTCCGGATTATAACGCCTCTGAGCGAACGTTTCAGCTGATCACCCAGGTAGCGGGAAGAGCGGGCAGAGGTGATGGCGTTGGAAGGGTTATTGTTCAAACCTATTACCCGGATCATTACGCTATTCTATGCGCAAGAGACCATGACTACGAAGGATTCTATAGAAAGGAGATAGCATTTCGAGAAAAAACAGGCTACCCTCCTTTTTCAGAGCTGGCGGTCTTTACCCTTTCAGGCCTTGACGATGAAATTGTGATGGAGAATTCTAAGCTGTTATATGATATAATAAATGTGTGCAACGATGGCAGTGTGGAAGTATTTGCGCCGGTGCCTGCTTTGCTTCACAAGCTGAAAGACAGATACCGGTGGAATATTGTGTTAAAAAGCAGGCATGGCGATAAATTAAGGCGCGTTATAAGCCTTAGTTACGACAGGATAAAAGAGATAGGCAGCAAGGATATCTTGGTTTCTTACGATATAAATTATGTAACACTGGCATAGGAGGAATACGGGTTGGCTATAAGAAATATCAGGAAATACAATGATGAGATCTTGAGGAAGAAATCAAAAAAAGTGGAAAAATTTGACGAGAGGTTAATGCAGCTTTTAAGCGATATGGCAGAGACGATGTACCAGGCCAATGGAGTGGGCCTTGCGGCTCCTCAGGTAGGGGTGTTAAAGAGAGTGGTGGTTATAGATACGGGAGATGGCCTTATTGAGTTGATAAACCCTGTGATAGTAGAACAGGAAGGAGAGCAAATAGAAGTGGAAGGGTGTTTGAGCATTCCCGATGTCCTGGGGGAGGTCAAAAGGCCCAAAAAGGTAAAGGTCAATGCTCAAGACAGATTCGGCAATAATATAAATGTGGCAGGAGAGGATCTTTTGGCGAGGGCTATATGCCATGAGCTGGATCACCTGGATGGGGTGTTGTTCATAGATAAGGTGATAAGGTTTGTGGACAAAAATGAGCAGGATAAAGAAGTGAAGCGATCATGAAGACGGTTTTTATGGGAACTCCGGATTTTGCGGTACCCTCCTTGAGAGTGGTAGCAGAGAATACCGACTTAGCCCTTGTCGTCACTCAACCCGATAGGCCCCAGGGCCGAGGACATAAGCTTAAGCCCCCTCCGGTAAAAGAAGAAGCGTTAAGGTACGGTGTAAAAGTGGTTCAACCAGAAAAGCTCAAAGGCAATGAGGAATTCTTAAGCCTTCTTAAAGATATAAAGCCAGATTTGATTGTGGTAGTAGCCTATGGTAAAATATTGCGTAAAGAGGTGCTGGATATACCTCGTTACGGCTGTATCAACGTCCATGCATCATTGCTTCCCAAATACAGGGGTGCTGCGCCCATAAATTGGGCTATAATAAACGGCGAAAAACATACGGGTATAACCACCATGTACATGGATACGGGATTGGATACAGGGGATATTATACTTCAGGAGGTTGTAGATATAGGCGAGAACGATACAGCCGGTTCTTTGCACGATAGATTAAAAGATGTAGGTGCTAAGGTGCTATGCGATACGCTGCGATTGATAGAGCAAGGCAAGGCCGTAAGGGTTCCTCAAGATGACAACAGTAGTACCTATGCACCTGCGCTAGATAAAGACACGGGGCGTATCGACTGGACCAAGAGAGCAGTGGACATCGTAAACCTGATAAGAGGTACAAACCCGTGGCCTGGAGCCTACACCCGCTATGGTGGCCAGGTGCTCAAAATATGGAGGGCTCAGGTAGTACAATGTTCTAAAGAGGGAAAGCCTGGAGAGGTGATGATGGCTGATGAGAAAAAGGGTTTTATCGTGCGGTGTGGAGAAGGATGCGTGAGCATACAGGAATTGCAGGCACCTAATTCGAGGAGAATGTCTTATATGGAGTATTTGCGGGGCCATCGCGTAGAGGAAGGAAAGTCAATGGGCGATGTTAGCTAAAAAAAGGGTTTTATTTGGCATTGCAGCGGGGATAGCGCTGGCATTTGGAGCGATAGGAGCAGTTTTGCTGTACATCTTATTTGTAGGTGATCTTCAGGTCTACAGGACAGTGATGAAGGTTATAGTGGCAATGCTGTTTGCCATTATGCTATCTTTTTTCATCGTTCTGTCACTTCTAGCGCTGGCGCTGGTAAAAAGTCCTGGTTTGCAGTTAGCAAGTTTTGCCAGTAGGCTTTTAAGTGTGATATTTGCTATGGCTATTCCCGTATGCAGGCTGTTAAAACTAAATACAGAAAAGATTCAGGCGTCTTATGCGGAGATAAACAACAGCCTTGTAAGATCCCACAGGGTTAATGTGAAACCTGAGGAAGTGCTCATTCTGGCACCTCATTGCCTTCAGTGGTCAGGATGTGGGAGGAGGATAACCGTCGATGTAAACAATTGCGCCCGATGCGGAAAGTGTACGGTTTCAGGTTTACTGGATATCTCCCGAAGGTATGGTGTCAATTTGACTATAGCTACAGGGGGAACTGTTGCGAGAAAAAAAGTCGTAGAGTTTAAACCTAAAGCTATAGTAGCTATAGCGTGCGAGAGAGATCTTTCCAGCGGCATACAGGACGTCAACACTGTGCCCGTGTTAGGGGTGTTAAACATCAGGCCCAATGGGCCGTGCTTTGATACCACCGTTGACCTCGCGGCGGTGGAAGATGCTGTTAAATTCTTTTTAGAGGAGGAATGAGATATGCCTTTTTTCTATGGGTTTGATTACACTTACGTTGTATACGTTCTGCCGGCTCTCATTTTTGCCCTTTACGCTCAGGCCAAAGTCCAGAGCACTTTTGCCAGGTATCTTGATGTACCCAACAGCTATGGTTTTACGGGCGCTGAAGTAGCCAGAAGGCTATTGGACAGAAATGGCCTATACGATGTGGCGGTTCAGATGATACCCGGCAGCTTGACAGATCACTATGATCCGAGGGAGAGGGTCTTGAGGTTATCCGAGGATGTTTATGCCAGCAATTCGATTGCAGCTATAGGGGTAGCTGCTCACGAGACAGGTCATGCCCTTCAACACGCTGAGGGTTATGCCCCTCTTGCTATAAGGAATTCCCTTGTACCTGTGGCTAATCTGGGTTCTAATCTTACATGGATTTTTGTCATAGCAGGTATAATTTTGGGTTTGCCTTCTTTGATAAATATAGGCATACTGTTTTTCATAGGCGCGGTTTTGTTCCAGATCGTCACACTTCCTGTAGAATTTAATGCCAGCAGAAGAGCGCTGGCGATGTTGAGCAACGAAGGCTTTGTCGCGCAAAGCGAATTGAGTCCAATAAGGTCAGTGTTGGGTGCAGCTGCTATGACGTATGTTGCTGCTACGATTATGGCTATAGCGCAGCTTTTAAGGCTTTTAGCTATCAGGGGTAGAGAAGATTAATGGATGCCAGGGAGTTGGCCTTTAAGGTTTTAATGGATATAGAAAAAAATCGATCTTACGCTGATATAGCCCTTAAAAAGTACCTCAATAAAACGCCGTTGGATCCTAGGGATAGGGCACTGGCTACAGAATTGGTATACGGGGTAGTAGAGCGCAGGAATACCCTTGATTATGTGATTTCATCTTTGTCTAGTAAGAGATCAAAACCTGACATCCGCGCGCTAAATGTGCTCAGGATGGGGTTGTATCAGATTATGTACCTGGATAAAATCCCGCCATCGGCGGCCTGTGATCAGGCCGTGGAGTTGGCTAAAAAGCACTGCGGTATAGGGCTTTCAAAATTTGTAAACGCCATTATAAGGTCGTATCTGAGAAACGGAGTTGAATTCCCTGAGGAGAGCCTTCAGCCTGTGAAATATCTGGCGCTTAAATACTCTCACCCTGAGTGGATGGTTGAAAGATTCTTGAAGGATTATGATTATCAGTTTGTACGAGATTTTTTGGATGCCAACAATCGCAAGGCTGAGACATGCATAAGGGTAAACACGCTTAAGACTTCGGATGAAGAGCTTACGGCGATTTTAGAAAACGAAGGTTTTGAAACCAAGAGAGGAAAATACGCTGCGGAGGCCATTTACGTGCATGGCGTAAAAAGAATCGATAAATTAAACTCTTATAAGGATGGCCTTTTCCACGTGCAAGGCGAGAGCTCTATGTTGGTGTCCCATATGCTTGACCCTAAGCCAGGGGAATTTATAATAGATGTCTGTGGGGCTCCTGGAGGAAAAGCTACCCATATAGCCCAGCTTATGGATAATAAAGGCACTGTAGTGGCCAGGGATATTTACCAGCACAGAGTTGATTTAATCCTCAGAAACTGCAAGAGATTAGGTGTGACTATTGTCAAGCCACAGCTTTATGATGCGCAGGTTTTGGATTGGGATATGGTGGACAAAGCTGATAGGGTACTGGTGGATGCGCCGTGTACAGGATATGGGGTTATACGCAAAAAGCCTGATATAAAGTGGTACAGGAACTCTGAGGACGAATCGGAGTTGGTGAATGTACAGCATAGGATTTTGTATAACGCCTCGAGGTATGTGAAAAAAGGTGGTCTGTTGGTGTACAGTACGTGTACTATTACCCGGAGGGAAAATGAGGAGCAGGTCAATATGTTTCTGCTGGAAAACCGGGATTTTCAGCTGGAGTCGTCTTTGGCCTTGTATCCACATATTCATGGCCTTGATGGATTTTTCATATCCTGTTTAAGGCGAAAATAAAATTGGAGGATTATTATGATAGATCTTTATGACCTTAGTATTCAAGAATTGGAAGATCTCTTTAAAAAGATCGGGGAGCCTTCTTATAGGGCAAAACAGATGTTTGACTGGCTATATAAGGGCATTCAGGATATTTCGGAAGTCACGGTGTTTTCCAATGAATTAAAGGACAAATTGAGGGAGATCGCTTATATAGGCAGGCTTTCTGTGGTAAAGAAGCAGCTCTCAAAGGATAAAGAGACGATAAAGTACCTCTTTAAGCTGAAGGACAAAAACGTAATTGAGAGCGTCGTCATAAAGTACCGATTTGGGTACACACAGTGCATTTCTACACAGGTAGGGTGCAGAATGGGTTGTGCTTTTTGTGCGTCTACGGTAGATGGCATAGAACGCAATCTCACCTCAGGGGAAATGGTTGAGCAAATACTTGCCGCCCAAAGGGATACGGGGCGTAAAATGTCTAGAGTGGTACTCATGGGAAGCGGAGAACCTATGGACAATTACGCAGAGGTGTTAAAATTTATAAGGTGCATTAACATCGAAAGGGGATTGAATATAGGACAGAGGCATATTACCGTTTCCACCTGTGGTATCGTACCTGGAATCCTGAAATTGGCGGAAGAAGGGCTTCAGGTGAACCTAGCCGTTTCGCTTCACGCACCTAACGACGAGATAAGGTCACAGCTGATGCCCATTAACAAAAAGTACGGTATCAAAGACGTATTACAAGCGTGTAAATACTACGTGCTGAGGACCAACAGAAGGGTTACGTTTGAATACGCTCTTATAAGGGGATTAAATGATTCTATCCACCACGCAGTTGAGTTGGCTAAGCTTTTAAAAGAAATACTGTGCCACGTAAACCTGATACCTGTAAACAACGTAAAAGACCAGTTTTTGCGTCCCAGCGAAGAAAGGGTAAATGAATTCGCCAGAGCTCTTCAGATAAGGGGTATTAGTACCACTGTGAGGAGAGAACTGGGTAGCGATATAAAAGCGGCATGTGGCCAGCTCAGGCGTAGCTATGTAAGCGGTAAGTGAGGTGAGACTTATGAAAGCTGTGGGGAAAACCGATGTGGGAAATACCCGTGAGAATAACGAAGACGGGTATTATATCAAAAACGATGATGAACTGAAGCTGTTTATAGTAGCAGACGGTATGGGAGGGCACAATGCCGGTGAAATAGCCAGCAGCCTCGCTATTAAGTCCGTAGCGGATTACTTTGAAGAGAACTATAAAAAAATCAACAAGAGGGATTGTGACATAGTTAATTTTATAAAAGAGGCTATAGTGCAGGGGAATTTAGAGGTATTTAAAAGAGCAATGCTGAATAAGAGCATGAATGGCATGGGAACTACCTTGACTTTACTGCTCATCGAGAACGGCAAGTACTTTTTGGGCCATATAGGTGACAGCAGGGCATATCTGGTAAGGGACGGGGAGATCAAGCAGATATCCAACGATCATTCCCTGGTGGCAGAACTGATACGCCAGGGAAGTATAACGGAGAATGAAGCGAGGGTGCATCCCCAGAGGAATATAATAACAAGGGCGCTGGGGACAGAGGACGACATAGAAATAGATATTGCCTTTGACCATGTAAACCCTGGTGATATAATTTTGCTCTGCACCGATGGATTGACTAGTATGCTCACTGACCAGGAAATTTTGGATATAATTTACGATAAAGAGCCGGAGATGGCCTGTGAAGAGCTGGTTAAGGCAGCTAATGCTAGGGGAGGCTATGATAACATCACTGTGGTTATCACGAAGGTGGAATCTTAGCAGATAGGAGGTGAAAAAGTTGATAGGGAGGTTGCTGGGAAACAGGTATGAGATTTTGGAGAAAATAGGGGAAGGCGGCATGGGGATTGTCTACAAGGCCAGATGTAATTTATTAAATAGGTATGTAGCCATAAAGGTATTGCGCCCGGAGTACGCCAATGATGAAGATTTTGTCAAGAGGTTTAAGAGAGAATCTCAGGCTGCGGCAAGTTTATCCCATCCCAACATAGTGAGCATATATGACGTAGGATGCGACGACGGGATATATTATATAGTGATGGAGTACGTCAATGGAAAGACGTTAAAAAAGATCATAAAAGAAAGCAATGGTCCGCTGCCTGTGGATTATGCTGTGGACATAGCAAGGCAGGTAGCTTCTGCCCTGGATCACGCCCATAAGAGAGGAGTTGTGCACAGGGATATAAAGCCGCAGAATATCATCGTAACAGATGAGGGCAGGGCGAAGGTTACGGACTTTGGCATAGCCAGGGCTGGAGGCAACACTACTTTGACCTATAGCGGCAATATTATAGGTACGGCTCAGTATTTTTCACCTGAGCAGGCAAAAGGCGGATATATAGACGCCAAATCCGATGTGTATTCGCTGGGTATTGTTCTGTATGAGATGGTTACGGGTAAATTGCCCTTTGACGGGGAGAGCCCCATATCTGTGGCACTTAAACACATCCAGGAAGAGATCGTTCAGCCAAAAAATATCAATCCGTCTATACCTCATGCTTTGAACATGATAATAATGAAAGCCACCCAAAAGGATCAAAATGCCAGATACCAGAGCGCCGAAGACCTTCTCACGGATTTAGGGCGCTTTTTAAAGGATCCTTATGGCGACTTTGTAAATATTAACGATAATTTTTCTGACGATGTCACCAAGGTAATAAAAATAAAGGACGAGAGAATATCTGACGCGCTAAAATCTAAAAACCAGGACACGCGTAAGGATAAAGGCGTATTGAAAAAGGTTTTTATGAGCATTGCCATTTTAGCTTTGGTCCTCATTGCGCTGGGCGCCGTATCTGCTGCGGGGGTTTACTATTTAAATAATTCAATGAGAGCCAAGGAAGTGACGGTTCCTGATCTAGTGGGTATGAAAGCTGATGACGCTAAAGCGCTTTTACAAAAGTACCACCTTAAACAAAAGGAAATCACGATGTACAATGACCAGTATCCCGCTGGCGTGGTGTTTAAACAAGAGCCTGAGCAAGGGACCAAAGTAAAAGAGGATTATGTGATTACACTGTACGTGAGCAAGGGAGTGCAGATGGTGACAATACCCGATGTGACGGGAATAGATTACAGAGATGCCCAGATAAAACTGGATAACGTAGGTTTAAATAGCAGCGTTAAATACGTATACGACGACAGACCTGCGAATATCGTCATATCCCAGTATCCTTCGCCGGATGCTGGTGAGGTCAAAAAAGGTACTACTGTGGTGTTGACTGTAAGCAAAGGTCCCAACAAGACTGCAGTGCCTTCGCTTGTAGGCTTGGATTTGGAGGCTGCCAAAAACCTATTGCAAAACAACCAGCTTCAGCTGGGACAAGTTCAATACCAGGAAGATGCAGGTCCGGAAAATGTGGTGTTGAAGCAGTCTGTGGATCCCGGACAGTCGGTGGACATAGGTACGGCAATAGACCTGGTTGTAAGCAAAAAGCCATCTCAGGTACAGACTCCGTCGGATCAACAATCCCAGCAGCCCTCGCAAGACCAGCAGACTCAGAATCAGCAACAGCAGTCAGGCCAGCAGACTCAGCCTGGGCAGAACCAGAACAAAGGTCAACAGGCTGTTACTAAAAATGTAGTAGTAACCTTGCCTCAATCTGACAAGCCCATGAATGTGCAATTGGTTATGGTTCAGGGGAAAAAGACCACTGTGGTTTACAGCGGTGTGAATAAATACACGGACAGCCCGCTTAGCATACCTGTTACGGCAAAGGGCAAGGCGGTTTTACAGCTTTACATTGATGGAAAACTACAGAGTACTCAAGAGGTAGATTTTCGTTGAAAGGCGTAATTGTAAAAGGCGTTGGGGGTTTGTATTACGTTAAGACCGAAAGCGGGGTTTACCCATGTAGAGCCAGGGGTAGGTTCAGGAAAGATGAAATAATACCGATGATAGGGGATCGGGTAGAAATAGACGTGGTAAATGAAAGAGGAGAAGGCTTTATAAAGGAAATTCTTCCTAGAGACAACTTTATGATTAGACCTCCTGTAGCCAACATTGATCAGGTCATCGCGGTGTTTTCTGTGACAAATCCTGATCCCAACCTTCTTTACGTGGATAAGCTCCTGCTTATGTGCCATACCAGTGGTATTTGTCCTGTTATTTGCATAAATAAGATCGATCTAGACGAAAAAGATGTTGCCAGCTACTATGGAAATATCTACATTAAAGCTGGGTATAAAGTGGTCTTTACATCTACGGTAAACAAAACAGGGATAGGCGAACTAATAGGGACTATGAAGGGCAAGGTATCCGCTATGGCAGGCCCATCGGGAGTGGGTAAGTCTTCCCTGCTTAACGCTATTCAGCCAGATCTAAATCTTAAGACAGGGGATGTAAGCTACAAAGCTAACAGGGGCAAGCATACCACAAAACACGTAGAATTACTTGAGTTGAAAGTCGGTGGTTATATACTGGATACACCAGGTTTTGGGGCAATAGATCTGAGCTTTTTGACCAGGGCAGAGGTAGCAGCGAGTTACCCTGAATTTAAAGCTTATCAAGGGCAATGCCGCTTTGTGGATTGTTTGCACATTTTTGAACCGGGCTGCAAGGTTAAAGAAGCTTTACAGGCAGGAGAGATAAGTTATGAGCGATACCAAAATTACACGCGCATTCAAGAAGAGGTAAAAGCTGCAGAGGAAAGGAGATATGATTAATGCCATTATTATCGCCGTCTATACTGGCAGCCGACTTTGCCTGTCTCCTTGAGGAGATTTTAAAAGTGGAAAAAGCCGGTGCCGATATGTTGCATATTGATGTGATGGATGGCCATTTTGTTCCCAATTTGAGTTTTGGCATTCCTGTAATACAGTCTATTGTGGGCAAAACATCTTTGCCTTTTGACGTGCACCTGATGGTGGATAACCCTGATGCGTATGTCAACGAACTGGCCAGGCTGGGCGTCTACAATATAACAGTGCATGCAGAATCCTGCATCCATATGGATAGGCTTTTAAATCGGATTAAAAGCGCTGGTATAAAAGCCTCTGTGGCTTTGAATCCATCTACTCCTTTAACGGTATTGGATTACACCTTGGCTTTATGCGATATGGTGCTTATAATGACCGTAAACCCCGGCTTTGGAGGACAGAAGCTCATTCCATATACGCTAGAGAAGGTAAGGGATTTAAAAGTTTTGAAAGAGAAAAGGGGATTAGAGTTCTTAATTCAGGTAGACGGAGGTATTGACATTCAAAATGTCAGAAAAGTGATAGACGCAGGTGCGGATGTAATAGTAGCTGGAACATGTGTTTTTAAAAGCGAAAACGTAGAAAAAACAGTGTATATGTTAAAAGGCGGGGTGTAATGTGAAGGGGCTTGTAATAACCCATGGCACTATTTGCGACATCAATTTTTATAGAGGCATGGATTACGATATATGCGTGTGCGCTGATGGAGGGATAGAATACGCCCGAAAGTTGAATATAATACCTGATTTGATAATAGGGGATTTTGATTCTTGCAACAGGGATTTACTAGACGAATTTATTGAGAAAGGTGTAAAAGTGCAGAAGTTTCCTGTAGAAAAGGATTTTACAGATACCCAGCTGGCTGTAGATGCGGCTGTAGACATGGGATGTGACGAAATAACGATAATCGGGGGGATAGGTTATCGACTGGATCACACTATAGCCAACATCCACATACTGGTAGATTTGGTCAGGAGAAATATCCAGGGACGTATTGTGGATGAGCACAACGAAATTTTTATAATCAAGGGAGAAAAGAGAATACAAGAAAAGCCAGGATGCATAATATCGCTAATACCCTTTGGCGGGCGAGCAGAAGGGCTCAAAAGTAAGGGGCTTTATTATCCATTGCCCGATTTTATGGATATCTATAAACCCTGTGGGGTCAGCAACGTGTTTACAGAAGAAGAGGCGTGGATTGCGGTAAAGAAGGGAATGCTGCTGGCGATAGTGGCAAGAGACTAGTAGCAACTCATACTTTTTTAGAATAGTATATAACAAAAAGGCTTTAGGGGCTGGTTTCCATGAAATTAGGAAAAAAGAATTACAATAAGTGGATCGGGGCAGCCGCCATAGCGATAGGAATTTTAGTAATTTTGATAAGCATACCTTCCTGGCTGTGGTTTTTGGTAATGGGCATTGTGATCGTAGGGGTAGGATTAGAACTGTACCAGCGATGAGAGAATAAATAAAAAGCGACATCAGCAGTCGCTTTTTATATAGCCCTTTGCACTTTGCCTGAACGTATGCAGCTAGTACATACATTCAACCTTTTAGGCGTGCCATTGACGATCACTCTGATCTTTTTGATATTTGCTTCCCATCTTCTGTTGGTCCTTTTGTGGGAATGGCTGTATTTAATTCCCATTATTGCTGTTTTATTACATATATCGCATACCCTTGCCATGTTGAACACCTCCTTGAAATTCCACGCCTTTTATTTTAGCATATAATTGAGGAAAAAAACAAGGTGGTATTGTGAAAGTATGAGAGAATTACAGTATATCAAAGGAGTGGGGCCCAAAAGGGTGAAGCTTTTAAACCGATTGGGCATATATTCTCTAGAAGATCTTTTGTATTATTTCCCGAGAGAATACGAGTTGAGAGAAGTAACGCCTATATCCAGGCTGATAAACGGCGAAAAGCAGACTATAAAATGTAAAATCATGGATTATGCCAGGGAGATCAAGGCCCGCAGTGGCCTTATTATTACTAAGATCCCTGTGTACGATGGCACGGGTTATGCCAGCCTTGTATGGTTTAACCAGCCTTATAAAAAGGACGAATTTAAAATAGGCGCTGAATACATTTTAACGGGAAAAGTAAACATAAAATTTGGGGAAGTTCAGCTCCTTTCCCCGGAGGTTCAAAAGAGCACAGGTATTGTACCTGTTTACAGGCTTACAGAAAATTTAAGTCCTGTGCTAATGCGCAACATAATTTTAAATGCTCTCAATCGCGTGGAAGAAATTGAGGAGATTTTTTCCGACTCATTTAGGGAAAAATACGATTTGATGGAGATCCACCAAGGTTTAAGGCAAATGCATTTTCCCGATGATGAAAAAATGCTGGAAAAAGCCAGAAAGAGATTTGCCTTTGAAGAGCTTTTCTTTTTGCAATTGGGCATGTTATTAAAGAAAATGGAAAATCAAGTGCAGCAGGGGATACGTTTTAAACCCCGTCGGGAAGTGAATGATTTTATAAATAGGCTGCCTTTTAATATGACAGCAGCTCAAAAGCGCGTGTGGGAACAGGTAGAGCAGGATATGAGCTGCGATAAGGTCATGAACAGGTTGATTTTGGGAGATGTAGGGTCGGGAAAGACGTTAATTGCGGTTCTGGCATCGCTGATGGCTGCGTACAACGGCTATCAAACGGCGTTTATGGTCCCGACGGAGGTCCTGGCAGAGCAGCATTACAGGAATATAGCGAGGATGCTAAAGGATTGTGATGTGGACGTGGCTCTGCTCACCGGGAGCCTTGCGCCAAAGCAAAAATCAGTGGTTTTAGAGGGCATCGAGTCGGGAGATGTGGACATAGTCATAGGAACTCATGCCATAATACAAGATGGGGTCAAGTTTAAAAATCTGGGACTGGTGGTAACCGACGAGCAGCACAGGTTTGGAGTAAAGCAGAGGGCAATGCTATCTCAGAAGGGCCAGAATCCGGACATGCTTATCATGACGGCTACGCCAATTCCCAGGACTATGGCACTGGTTTTGTACGGAGATCTGGATGTGAGCATAATAGATGAGATGCCGCCAGGTCGCAAAAAGATAATGACGTACGCCGTAGATGAAGGCATGAGCGATAGGGTGTATGAATTTGTGCGAAAGTTGGTTAAAAGTGGAAGACAGGCTTACGTGGTATGCCCGTTGATAGAGGATTCTGAGGTCATAGAGGCTAAATCCGCCGTAGAGCATTTTGAGTATTTGAAAGACAAATACTTTAAAGATTGTAAATTGGGATTGCTCCACGGCAAAGTTTCCCCTGCTGAAAAGGACAAGACCATGAGGGATTTTTCGGAAGGTAATATAGACGTCCTGGTCTCTACTACTGTAATTGAAGTGGGCATAGATGTGCCTAATGCCTGCGCTATAGTGGTGGAGAATGCCGAAAGATTTGGGCTGGCGCAACTGCATCAGTTGAGAGGGAGAGTCGGCCGCGGCGATCATCAGTCGTATTGCTTTTTAATATCCAGTATGGCTTCGGAAATCATAAGAAAGCGCATGGAAATAATGGTTAAGTCTCAAAATGGATTTGAAATTGCGGAAAAAGATATGGAGCTTAGAGGGCCGGGAGAATTTTTAGGGGTGAGGCAGCACGGAATGCCTGAATTTAAAGTTACAGATCTTTCTAGAGATTTTGACTGTTTAAAAAAAGCCAGACAGGCTGTAGAAGAAATATTAAAGGAAGATCCCGATATGGACATCCCTGAAAATCGCATTATTAAAAATGTATTAAAAAAGAAATTTTCCAAAGAATACGATGATGTTATATTAAATTAGAAATAAATATATATATTTCCTTAGTATATACGCTACGTTATATGGTTATATTAATAGTGCAGGCACAAAGGAGGTGATATAAATGGCACAAGGATCAGCAACAAGAAATCCGTTAGTAGTAAGCCAGGCTAAGGCTGCTATGAACAAATGGAAATACGAAGTTGCTAATGAATTGGGCATTCAACCTCCTGCAGATGGATATTGGGGAAATCTGACATCAAGGGACTGCGGTGCTGTTGGAGGGCACATGGTGAGAAAGATGATCGAGATGGCTGAAGCTAGCATTGCTAATGCTAATCAGACTACTCGTTAAAGCTTATAAAAAGGAATGATCCTTTTAAGGTATCATTCCTTTTTACATGAGCGCAAAATTAAAAATCCAGGTGTTGTCACCTGGATTTTTTGGGAGAGGAGAAATTGAAGGAAGAATTTTGGGGGAATTTTGCTTCCCGATTATATTTTTGACATTTTTTAATCTTTTATACATAATCTTAAAAAATCTTACGTCGTTGTTTTTATCATTTATATGTGATAAAATAATAAGACGATGTTAAGACCAGCCAAAAGGCAGATAAGAGGTGCCAAATGAGGGTTATATCAGGGACGGCAAGAGGCGTAAAGCTTTATTGCCCGGAAGGTTCCGATGTAAGGCCCACTGCCGATAGGGTTAAGGAGGCCATATTTAATATAGTGCAGTTCAATGTGTCTGGTGCTGTGGTGTTGGATTTGTTCTCAGGCAGTGGAGCACTGGGAATCGAATCATTAAGCCGCGGAGCAGAAAAGGCGGTGTTTGTGGACAAGAGCAAAGTGAGCGTGCGGTTTATAAAAAGAAATCTCTTATCCACAAAGTTAATGGACAGGGCTATGGTGTTTTGTATGCCGGTGGAAAAGGCTTTGAAAAACCTTAAAGGGCCTTTTGACCTGATATTTATGGATCCGCCCTACTCTAAGGGCCTTATTATTCCTACTTTATGGGAAATAAGCCGCAGAGGCGTTTTAAAGGATGAAGGCATTGTCGTAGTGGAGCACGAAGCTAAAGACGTATTGCCTGATGAAATAGAAAATCTTGTAAGGTACAAGCAAAGGGAATACGGGAGAACATCGGTAAGCTTTTATAAAATTTCGAAATTTAGTTGTGAAGGGTGAGAGCAATGAAAGTGGCAGTTTACCCAGGCAGTTTTGACCCTGTAACCAATGGACATATTGACATTATAAACAGGAGTGCCAAGATATTTGACAAGCTCATTGTGGGGGTCTTGAAAAACCCCCATAAAACGCCCATGTTTTCTGTGGAAGAGCGGATAGATATGCTTAAAAAAGTCACGGTAGATATGCCCAATGTAGAGGTGTACGGTTTTTCTGGGTTATTGGTCAATTTTATGAAGGAACACAATGCCAGCGTTATAATAAAAGGCTTGAGAATGGTATCGGATTTTGAGTACGAGTTTCAAATGGCCCTTATGAACAAAAAGTTAGATGACAATATTGAAACGCTTTTCATGATGACCAGCAGTCAATACGCTTATCTAAGTTCAAGCCTTATCAAAGAAGTAGCTCAGTTTGGCGGATGCCTTAAAGGCCTGGTCCCAGATCAATTAATCCCTATAATAATCAAAAGGGCGAGATAGTCGTTATCTTATTATATGATGTACCACGCTTTTAACGATGTGATATGAAAGCCCTAATAGCAGAAATAACGCGATGGCAGCTAAGAAGTTGATAGAAGAGCTTTCTAGTTTGCTCAGCCAGGTGCTTGTGCCTACATAAAAAACGGGTATTTCAGGTTTTAAAAAGGCCAGCACTATGGGCGAATAGACAAAAGTAAAAAAGGCATGGAGTGTTTTTGATAGAAAAAAGGGCAAGTACGATATGTCGGTTTTTGTTATCAGGCTAAATATCTGAGCGTGGGCAGAGAGTCCACCCCAGGCTATTAAGGTGGCAACAAGCATTACCTTGTACGTTGCATCTACATGGGATGTGCTTATATTGTATGCGCCTACGGTAATTTCAACAAGGCCGGTTAAAAATTCAGGCATAATACCGGTTATCTTTGCCAGGATGTTTACGATTCCCGTGATATTTAAAAGGCGTATTAGCACTGAAAAGAAGACGATGTATCCCCCTATGGTGAGTATTGTATTTACAGAGCTTACAACGCTTTCTGAGAGGAGATCTCCAAAGGTCTTCCCATTTCTTTTTCTTGTTTCAACCATTTCCCTTAAAGCTCTTTTTACGTCGATTTTTACCGGTGAGTGTTTTTCACCCTGGCTTTTGTAAAATCTAAATGCGAATCCTACAGTTATTGCGCCAAGGTAATTGGCGGCTATTATTGAATAACCTGCAATAGGGCTGTTGAACATGCCTACGCCTACTGCTCCTATCATGAAAAGAGGTCCGGAGTTGTTGCAAAAAGACATCAGGCGCTCTGCTTCAATTTTTGTACATAGTTTTTCCTGGCGCATCCTTGAAATGACCTTTGCACCCATAGGGTAGCCTGATGTAAATCCCATGGCCATGGCAAAAGAGCCGGAACCTGGGACGTTGAACAATGGGCGCATAATGGGCTCTAAAAGGACACCGATGAAGTTCACCACTCCCAGGCCTAGTAGCAATTCCGAACCGATGAAAAACGGCAAAAGGGTGGGGAATACCGTATCCAGCCATAGCCTTAATCCTGAAGATGCGGCGATTAAAATATCTTTCGGGAAGGCGATGAGCAAGGCTGTCATTGCTATTACCATGAGAGCCAGTGTGATTGTGGAAAAATGCTCGTATTTGCTTTTTGCTTTCATTTTAATCCTCCCTGTGCCACCGTGTAGTATAAATATATACCAGCACAGGGTGTAATATGAATCGCAAGTGATTTACTATATTATAATAGGTGATGCGGTCTGGTCGCGACCCGCCCTTTTCTCCTCAGGGTTTTTAAAGCCTAGGACGTATAAATCGGTGGCTTTAGCCTCGATTTCCAGCATTGACCTTGTCGGCTCAGGATATTTTGAAATGTCGCCTATATTAGATATGATGGGTAGTGGAGAGTTCTTTTTTATAAGCTTTAAAAGCTCTCTGCCTTTTTCGTTAAACCCTAAAACCCTTATGTACTGGGGCCCTCCATTGTCGTTAAAAGTGTTTAGTTGTCTTTTTTCCATACCTAAAAGAGCGTGTATTAATATCCTGTTTATTCTGGTCATGGTATACCTCTTGGTTTTTATCTGGTTTATTAAAGCGCTTAACTCACCTGTTTCCCTGGAGCATTTTAAAAGCCTGTTCTCCAGTCCTTCGCTTACGTCCTGTATCGCTCTGAGCGCTTTTTCGGAGCTCCTTCTGAGCACAAAAAATATGAGCGCTTCAAAATTTTCCATGAAGACGGGACCTTTGCCCTTTCTAAATTGTTCCACCAGCACACTGTAACAGGTATCAGGCATAGTGCCTTTGACGTGGTCTACGTGGCCTTTTTTTAAGGCGTTTCGTATAGCTGTGGCGCTGGAGATATGGCTTATCTCCACATCATGGTAGCCTGATGATATCCGCTTTATGGTGTAAGGCTTTACATTGCTGTTTAGCCTTATGAGATTTTTTAGGTACTCTACGGCCAAAATGTTGTTGGGCGTGGACAGTATTTGATGTACGCCATCGACGCTTTCCTGAAGGGCAAGCTGTCTTGCTACCGGAAAGGATACACCTCGCTTAAGGTGTTTTTTTACAGAATCCTTAAAAGACGGATTTTCGTATGCCAGGATTTCAGCTGCTTTTTTTAAAGCCTGGATATCACCTGATTCACTGCCAAAGCAGATGCTATCCACAATCCTAGTCTCATTTAAAAGTTTTATCGCTCCGTAGGCGAATATTTCGGCGCTCTGCACTGCGTATACGGCGGGGAGTTCTATAACCAGATCTACGCCGCTGAATAAAGCCATCTTACACCTGGCCCATTTGTCTACAAGTGCAGGTTCGCCCCGCTGTATGAAGTTTCCGCTCATGACGGCTACTACATGGGTGGCACCTGTCAGCTTTTTGGACATGGTCAGGTGATACAGGTGGCCATTGTGAAAGGGGTTGTATTCAACGATTAATCCCAGTACGTGCACGATATCACCTCACGGTATTTTTGTACATATTTTATATTAATTTTATGCAAATATCTACAGGCATCAAAAGATATTAGAAAATGCGCTGTGCTTGGGCTGTAGCCTTTCTCATGGTTGTTTGGTTTGCTTTGAAAAAACGATTAGAATGTGATAAAATAAATTCGATATTCTGTATACATAATATTCATTTTGAAAGGGGTCAACACAATGGATGTCATAGGTAATATTATCAATAAGGCTAAGGGCGATATAAAAAAAATAGTATTGCCAGAAGGGACAGAGGCCAGAAATTTAAAAGCCGCTGAAATCGCCTTAAGAGAAAAGATTGCCCAGGTAATATTGCTGGGTAATGAGGCTGAGATAAAAGCTGCGGCTAAAGGCCTGGACATATCAGGCGCTGAAATCATCGACCCTGCGACTTCACCTAAACACGCGGAATACGCAGAAGCGTTTTACCAGCTGAGAAAACATAAAGGCATGACTATGGAAAAAGCAAGAGAAATTGTAAAAGACCCTATGTACTATGGATGCATGATGGTGAAAATGGATGATGCAGATGGTCTGGTATCAGGCGCAGTTCACGCTACTGCTGATCTATTAAGGCCGGCCTTTCAGATCATAAAGACAGCGCCAGGCGTATCAGTCGTATCCAGCGCTTTTATCATGATAGTGCCCAATTGTGATCTTGGTGCTGATGGAGTTTTACTGTACGCCGACTGCGGAGTGATACCAAATCCCACAGCGGAACAGCTGGCCTCTATAGCTGTATCAGCTGCTGGTACCATGAGAGCACTGGTAGGAGTAGAACCTGTTGTGGCTATGCTTTCTTTTTCCACTAAAGGCAGTGCAGAGCATGAGCTGGTGGATAAGGTGAGAAAGGCTACAGAAATGGCAAAGGCAATGGCTCCGGACTTGCAGATTGACGGCGAATTGCAGGCGGATGCTGCGTTGATACCGGAGGTCGCTCAGTTAAAAGCCCCTGGAAGCAAGGTCGCAGGGCGCGCCAATGTGCTTATATTCCCGGATCTGCAGGCAGGCAATATAGGCTATAAGTTGACTCAGAGGTTGGCAAAGGCCGAAGCTATAGGTCCTCTGTTGCAAGGACTGGCTAAACCTGTAAATGATTTATCGAGGGGCTGCAGTCCCGAAGACATAGTGGCTGAAATCGCCATAACGGCTGTGGAAGCTCAAAGCTTGTAAATATGATGAGAAGGGTGATTTGCGGTGAATATACTTGTGATTAACTGCGGTAGCAGTTCGGTAAAATACCAGCTTATAAATATGACCGATGAATCGGTTATGGCCAATGGCCAGATTCAGAGGATAGGTTTGGATTCCCAGATACTGAGGCATACCCGATACGATCATAGATACCCTGATAGACCGTGTGTTGCTCGCGATCACGCAGAGGCTTTAAAAGTAGTTATAGACGTGCTGCTGGATAAAGAGTTGGGCGTCATAAACGACCTTTCGGAGATCGGGGCTATAGGCCACCGAGTAGTTCATGGCGGTGAAAAATTTGCCCACTCGGTACTGATAGACCAGGAGGTTTTAAGCGCTATAAAGGAAAACTCGGATTTGGCTCCTCTGCACAATCCTCCTAACATACTGGGCATTGAGGTGTGCCAGAAGCTGATGCCCAATACGCCCAACGTGGCGGTTTTTGATACGGCTTTTCACCAGACCATGCCTGAGGAAGCTTATATATACCCATTGCCTTATGAGTATTACGAAAAATACAAGATAAGGAGATATGGTTTTCACGGGACATCCCACAAGTACGCAGCCCAGACTACGGCTCAGGCGATGGGAAGACCTGTAGAGGAATTAAAAATCGTAACCGTGCATTTGGGCAACGGTTCCAGCATCGCTGCTGTAAAGTACGGAAAGTCCATCGATACCACCATGGGTTTTACACCTCTTGAGGGCGTGCCTATGGGGACCAGAAGCGGTAGCATAGATCCAGCTATAATACAGTTTTTAATGCAAAAGGAGAACATGACGATAAATCAGGTAATGGATGTGTTAAATAAAAAATCGGGCTTAACGGGGATATCCGGCGTAGGAGCTGATACCAGGGATCTGGTGGACAGCATGGAAAAGGGCAATAAGCGCGCAAAACTATCTCTTGATATATTGAGCTACCAGGTGGCAAAATTTATAGGGGCGTACGCTGTGGCTATGGATGGCATTGACGCCATTGCTTTTACAGGTGGTATAGGGACATATGAAATCTGCGTGAGAGAAAATATTTTGAAAAGGCTGGGTTTCCTGGGCGTTAAGCTGGACAACGAGAAAAACCAGATGGTGAATAAGATTGTGGAAATAACTAGTGAAGATTCTAAAGTCAAAGCGTATGTTATACCTACCAATGAAGAATTGATGATCGCGCGGGAGACCAGAGATGCGTTGAAATAATTAATTTTCTTGACATGGGCTGGTGCCCCCTGTATAATAGATGTGGTAATCACGGGGTGATCTTTATGAAGCTGGACGTAATGAAGCTGTTTGCGACCGACAACCGCACCGTAGAGCTAGACTACGATGAGGAGGTAAAGGTAGAAAGGGCAGATATTAAAGAGGCGATGGGGCCAGCTCATGTTCACTTGACGGTTCTTGGTACGGACAATGGCGTCATCATAAAAGGCACGGCTAGGCAAAAGCTTTTGGTGTTTTGCTATAGGTGCTTGGCGCCCTTTGAATACGATCTTTTGGCGGATATATACGAGGACATATCGTTTTCTGAGGGCGGAGATGAAGAAGAAGGGATATTGTCTGACGATAAAAAGTACATTGATTTGGACGAAGTACTAAATGCGGCTTTGTATCTATCGTTACCTATGCGCTTTGAGTGCTCCGAGAACTGCGTGGGTCTGGGCATTACCGGTGAGGAACATAGCGATGAAAGTGATTGCCATGATGTGGATCCACGGTTGGCGGTTTTAAAGAAGTACTTTGAAAAGGATTAGGAGGTGCAGATATGGCTGCAGTACCCAAGAGGAGGATATCCAAGTCCAGAAGGGATAAAAGGCGCACCCATTATAAATTGGAAGCCCCTAAATTTGTGGAGTGCCCTCACTGCCATGAGCTTATGATACCCCATAGGGTATGCAAGAGCTGTGGCTATTACGATGGAAGAAGCGTAATCGCAGAGGCAAAATAGTAATGTGAATGCATTACTATTTTGCCTTTTTTTGTCTTTTTATTCTGAAGCGGCTTGATTTTTTTTCGGATATCTTATATACTATATTAATAGCAGGTCACAATAGCTGGTAATAAAAGAGGTGTGCGATGAAAAGGGCTTTATCAAAATCCAAAAGACATGAAGAAATAAGAAAAATGATAGCAGAAAACCCCTTTTTAACTGATGAAAGCCTCGCCGAAGCACTAGGTGTGAGTATACAGACTATTCGATTGGATCGCATGGAGATGGGAATACCTGAGCAAAAAGAGAGAATAAAGAGCGTAGCCGAGAATAAATTTGAGAGCATAAGGGCTTTAGCATTTAATGAGATCGTAGGTCAGTTGGTTAATTTTAAATTAGGCGAGGGAGGTACATCGGTATTTCAGCCTTCTAAGCACATGGCCTTTGAAAAGTCCGGTGTGATAAAAGGCCAGTATATTTACGCTCAGGCTGAATCTCTGGCTATTTCTGTAATAGATGCTGATGTAGCCCTTATAGGTGTGGCCAATATAAAGTATAAACATCCTGTTTACAGCGGCGATACGCTGGTTGCTACAGCTGAGGTCATAAGGAAGAGAGGCAATAAGTATTTTGTATGGGTCAAGATAAAGAAAGACGAGGAAGAGGTATTCAGGGGAAAATTTATCCTGGTCTCTCTTGATGATCGAAAAGAGAGGTGAAATTGTATTGAGAATTGCAGTAGATGCCATGGGCGGCGATAATGCTCCTCGCGAGATTGTAAAGGGCGCTGTACTGGCTGCTAAGGACATGAGTGATCAGATTGTGCTTATAGGGGAAAAGGATGCAATACAGGCCGTCCTGAGCAAAGAAAAGGATTTGCCTTATAATATCGAGGTAGTACACGCGTCCGAGGTGATAACAGGAGAAGACAGCCCGGTGGCAGCTATCAGGTCTAAAAGGGAGTCGTCGATGTATATAGGCCTTGAGATGTTGAGGGATAAAGAATGCGATGCGTTTATATCCGCAGGTAATACCGGGGCGTTTATGGTAGGTGCGCTTATGATCGTGGGGCGGATAAATGGCATTAAGAGGCCGGCATTGGCTCCTATCATACCTACTAAAACGGGAAATATGTTGATGATAGATGCAGGTTCCAATACCGATTGCGACGAGGAGAACCTTATGCAATTTGCTAGGATGGGGTCTATATACTGCAGTTATGTCCTCGACGTAGAGAATCCAAGGGTAGGGATATTCAATGTAGGTTCAGAGCCGGGCAAAGGCAATGAGTTGACTAAAAAGGTGTATAAACTGTTAGAGTTATCTGACCTCAACTTTGTAGGAAATATAGAAGGCCGTGATATTCCTTTTGGCAAAGCAGATGTACTGGTCTGCGATGGCTTTGTGGGTAATGCCATTTTAAAATCTATGGAAGGGACAGCTCTGTTGCTTTTAGATATGATAAGGGAAGAACTTACTAAAAACTGGATTACGAAGTTGTGCGCATTGGGTTTGAAAAATGGCTTTAAGAGAATTGCCAAAAAAATGGATTACAATGAATATGGAGCGGCTCCTTTTTTGGGAATAAATGGCGCTTGTTTAAAAGCCCATGGTACGTCCAATGCCAAGACGATAAAAAATGCTATCTTTCAGGCGCAGAAATACGTAAAAAGCGGTGTAATCGATTATATTCAAAGAGAGATGATGTTGGGGGCTGATAAAAGTGGCTGAGCTAAGGAATGTAGGAATAATTGGCACAGGGCATTATGTTCCGCAAAAAGTGGTAACTAATTTTGACCTTATGAAAATGGTGGATACCAGTGACGAGTGGATAAGGACAAGGACTGGAATAAGAGAAAGGCGCATTGCTGATGAAAACACTGCTACTTCAGATCTGGCAGCACAGGCTGCAGAGCGCGCCATTCAGGACGCGGGAATCGATGCTGATGACATAGATATGATAATAGTGTCCACTGTAACACCTGACATGAATTTTCCATCTACTGCTTGTATCGTCCAGGAAAAAATAGGAGCGCAAAGGGCCTTTGCGTTTGATATCGAGGCAGCCTGCTCGGGATTCATTTACGGCTTGACCATTGCCCAGCAGTTTATATCTACAGGGTATTGCGATACGGCATTGCTGGTTTGCGCTGATACCTTATCCAAGATAACCAATTGGGAGGACAGGAATACCTGTGTGTTGTTTGGAGATGGTGCTGGGGCAGTGGTATTAGGTGCGGTAAGCGAGGGATACGGTTTGCTCTCAACGGTTATGGGAGCAGATGGTAGAGGCGGCCAGAGTTTGAACATGCCAGGCGGTGGATCCCGTATGCCTTTGTCAAAAGAGGTATTGGATAAAAAGCTAAATACCATACACATGAACGGACAGGATATATTTAAGTTTGCTGTAAAGGTTATGGCAGGGGCTTCTATAGAGGTCTTGGAAAAATGCAATTTAAAACCTGAAGACGTGGATTTTCTGATTCCCCATCAGGCCAATATAAGAATTATTGATTCCGCAGTAAAAAGGTTGTCGTTGTCGTACGATAAGGTATACGTTAACCTGGATAAATACGGCAATATGTCTTCTGCTTCCATTCCTGTAGCTTTAGATGAAGCGCTGAAAGAGGGCAAAATACATAAGGGCGATGTGGTGCTTTTTGTAGGCTTTGGAGCAGGGTTAACGTGGGGATCTGCTGTGGTCAGGTGGGCAAAATAGGAGGGTCTTATTTATGTTTCATACCAAGTTGTGCGATATACTGGGCATAAAGTATCCCATCATTCAGGGCGGAATGGCATGGGTTGCCACTGCAGAACTGGCAGCGGCTGTATCTAACGCTGGAGGATTGGGCATTATTGGTGCAGGTAATGCTCCGGCTTCTTTTGTGAGGCAGCAGATAAGAAAAGCTAGGGAGCTGACAGATAAACCTTTTGGCGTCAATGTGATGCTTATGTCTCCTTTTGTGGAAGAGGTGATGGACGCCGTCTGTGAAGAAAGAGTATCTGTTATAACCACAGGGGCTGGTAATCCTGGCAAGTACATAGAAAGGCTTAAAAGCCTGGATATTAAAGTGATACCTGTTGTGCCTTCGGTAGCGCTGGCAAAGCGTATGGAGAGAGAAGGAGTAGATGCTGTTATAGCGGAGGGAACCGAGTCGGGAGGTCATATAGGCGAACTGACCACCTTGGCGTTAGTCCCTCAGGTAGTAGATGCGGTGAATATCCCGGTGGTGGCAGCAGGAGGTATAGCCGACGGCAGGGGATTTGTAGCTGCCATGGCTCTGGGGGCTTGTGGCGTGCAGATAGGCACCAGATTTATATGCGCTGTTGAATGTACGGCCCATGAAAACTATAAAAAGGCTGTACTGCAGGCAGGTGACAGGGATTCAGTGGTCACGGGTAGGCCTACAGGTCACCCTGTCAGGGTGTTGAAAAACAGATTGACCAGGCAGTTTGAGCTTTTAGAAAAAAACCATGCACCGGTAGAGGAGTTTGAAAAGCTAGGTGCGGGAAAGCTTAAAGCGGCGGTTGTAGATGGCGATGTAGAATACGGTTCGGTGATGGCAGGGCAGATAGCCGGCCTTGTCAATGAGATAAAACCCGCTGCCCAGATAATACAGGACATATTAGGGCAAGCGAAGGTTGTGATAGAAAAAGTCAGGGGGATGATATGAGATGGCAAAGGTAGCGTTTATTTACGCGGGACAGGGTGCGCAATACGCTGGTATGGGAAAGGATTTGTATCAGAATTATAAAGAGGCGGCTAAGATTTTTGAGATTGCCAACGAAAGTATTGGCTTTGACATTGCCAGGCTTTGCTTTGAAGGCCCTGATGAAGAATTGATGAAAACCGAAAACACCCAGCCCGCTGTTTTGACGATGAGCATAGCGTGCCTCAAGGTGCTGGAGTCCCGAGGTTTTAGCCCTGATGTAGCTGCGGGTTTGAGCTTGGGAGAATATTCCGCTTTAGTTAACGCCGGTGCTCTGAGGTTTGAAGACGCTGTTCCGCTGGTTAAACTGAGGGGAAAGTTGATGCAGGAGACTGTGCCTTTAGGCAAAGGAGGCATGGCGGCCATCATAGGGCTTACTAATGAAGCGGTTGTCGATACCTGCAAAGAGGCTTCTGCGTACGGTGTTGTGGAGCCGGCAAATTTTAATTGCCCGGGTCAGATCACTATTGCAGGCGAGATAAAAGCGCTGGAAAAAGCTATAGAGATCGCCAAAGAGAAAGGCGCCAAAAGGGCTATAATGTTACCTGTAAGCGCGCCTTTTCACTGCAGCATGTTAAAGCCCGCCGGTGAAAAGTTAGAGGAGGCTCTGGATAAGATTGAGTTTAGCGACCTTAAATTGCCGGTTATATCCAATGTCAATGCCCGGTACATAATGGACAAATCCGAGATCAAGAACCTACTCGTACGCCAGGTATACTCTTCCGTTTTATGGGAGGCCACTATTGAGCGCATGATACAGGATGGAGTTGACGTGTTTGTGGAATTGGGGCCAGGGAAAACTTTGTCAGGATTTATAAAGAAAATCGACAAAACCAAGATGTCGCTGCACGTAGAAGATATGGGCAGCCTTGAAGAGACGTTAAAAGCCCTGGAGGATTTAAAATGAGGTGTGCGATTGTAACAGGTGCCTCAAGGGGAATAGGCCGTGCTATTGCCTTAAAGTTGGCCGAGATGGGGTATGGCGTTGTGGTCAATTACGCTAGTAATAGCCAGAAGGCAGAAGAGGTTGTAGAGGAAATACGCAAAAAAGGTGGTTCGGCAATAGCTATAAAAGCAGACGTGTCCAGACTTGACGAAGTGAAAGCTATGGTGGATGAGGCAATGGGGCAGTACGGCAATATAAGCGTCCTGGTTAACAATGCGGGAGTTACCAGGGATAACCTTATCGTTAAAATGAGCGAAGAGGACTGGGAAGAGGTAATAAATATTAATCTTAAAGGCGCATTTAACTGCATAAAGTGCGTGTCAAGGCAGATGATAAAACAGAGGTACGGCAAGATCGTAAATGTGTCGTCGATTATAGGGTTGACAGGAAATGCAGGCCAAGCCAACTACGCTGCTTCCAAAGCAGGTTTAATAGGTCTAACCAAGAGCGTGGCAAGGGAGCTGGCTGCAAGGGGTATAAACGTAAATGCTGTAGCCCCCGGTTACATAGATACGGATATGACCCAGGTCCTCTCTGAAGAATTAAAAAGCAAGATGCTTGACAGCATACCCCTTCAGAGGTTTGGCAAGCCTGAAGATGTAGCGAATTTAGTGGCGTTTTTGGTTTCAGATGAGGCATCGTACGTAACAGGGCAGATAATAAGTATTGACGGAGGTATGGCGATATAATATTATTATGGGAAGGAGGTGAAATAAATCGTATGGTATTTGACAGAGTAAAGAAGATAGTTGCAGAGCAGTTAGGCGTAGGAGAAGACGAAATAACTACGGAATCATCATTTATTGACGATTTAGGAGCAGATTCTCTGGATGTAGTAGAGTTGATCATGGCATTGGAGGAGGAGTTTGACATCGAAATTCCGGACGAAGATGCAGAGAAAATTTCTACTGTGGGTGATGCGGTAGAATATATTAAACAGCATGCGGACATAGATGAAGAGTAATTAAGGGCCCCGCATTTTGCGGGCCTTGGATTATTATGGCTTTTGCCTTGATATAGATAGATACGCTAGTTTTTGAGGTGAATAAAATGAGCAATAGAGTGGTAATAACCGGTATAGGTTGTGTTACCCCGATAGGCATTGGAAAAGAAGCGTATTGGAATGCATTGAAATCCGGTAAGTCCGGTATCGGTCCTATAACGAAATTCGATGCCTCTGAGTATCCTACAAGGATCGCGGCGGAAGTGAAGGATTTCAATCCCATGGATTTTATAGAGAAAAAAGAAGCCAAGCGAATGGATAGATACACCCATTTTGCTATAGCGTCTGCCAAGATGGCTATTGAAGATGCCGGATTGGATCTGGATACTGTGGACAAAAATCGCTTCGGTGTTATACTAGGGTCTGGCATAGGCGGTATAGAGACGTTTGAAGAGCAGTTTAGGGTTATGATGGAAAAAGGCCCAGGTAGGGTAAGCCCATTTTTTATACCCATGATGATATCCAATATGGCTGCAGGACAGATAGCTATAACCTTTGGCGCTAAGGGACCTAATGAGACAACTGTAAGCGCGTGTGCTTCCAGCACCAATGCCATAGGAGATGCTTTTAAGCTTATACAGAGCGGAAGAGCCGATGTGGTGCTGGCTGGGGGTTCAGAAGCGTCTATAACGCCCATGGCGCTGGCAGGCTTTTGTTCTCTTAAAGCGCTGTCAACCAATAATGAGAATTACCATGAAGCCAGCAGGCCTTTTGACAAAAATCGCGATGGATTTGTCATGGGAGAAGGTGCCGGCATAGTGCTACTTGAGAGGATGGACAAAGCACTGGAAAGAGGCGCCAAGATATACGCTGAGATAGTGGGTTATGGATCCACCTGTGATGCATACCATATAACGGCACCGGCCCCAGAGGGTGAGGGAGCCGCCAGGGCGATGGCTGAAGCTATAGCAGATGCAGGGATAAGACCTGAGGATATCGATTATATTAATGCCCATGGCACGTCTACGGATTACAATGACAAGTACGAGACCATGGCTATAAAGACGGTGTTTGGGGAGCACGCTTATAAATTAGCCATAAGCTCTACCAAGTCCATGACAGGACATCTGTTAGGAGCAGCTGGTGCTATTGAGGCCATTGCGTGCTTGTTGGCCATAGATCAAGGTTTTATACACCCGACTATAAATTTGCGTACGCCTGATCCTGAGTGCGATTTAAATTACGTTCCCAACGTCGGTATAGAGAAAGACGTGAAGTACGCGCTGTCCAATTCCTTTGGATTTGGAGGTCAGAATGCGTGCATAATATTCAAGAAGTACTGCGAGTGATCTTATGATAATACCTATATTTGTCCCTCATAGAGGTTGCCCCCATAATTGCGTCTTTTGCGATCAAAAGAAGATATCAGGTCAGGATGAGGTCGTTACCCCTGATTATGTTAAAAAAAAATTGAAGATCACTTAAAAACAGCTCATGGACAGCCTGTAATGGTGGCCTTTTACGGCGGCAGCTTTACGGCGATACCTGTAGAAGTCCAGAATAGTTTGATGGATGCGGTAAAGCCCTATATGCAAAGGGGCAAAGTGACGGGTATTAAGTTGTCTACGAGACCTGACTGCATTGACAGGCACATACTTGATAACCTCAAATCCCACGGTGTAAAGGAGATAGAGCTAGGGGTACAGTCCATGGATGATGAGGTGCTGTCGCTGGCGGAGAGAGGCCATACGTCGGACGACGTAAGGAAGGCTGCGAGTTTGATAAAGCCATATGGCTTTAAATTGGGGCTTCAGATGATGGTAGGTTTGCCTGGTGACACCAAAGCTAAAGATATGTATACAGCAGTAGAGCTCATAAGGATGAAACCTGACTACGTGAGGATTTACCCCACCCTTGTTATAAGAGGTACTTCTCTAGAAGAGATGTATAAAAAGGGCCTTTACGTTGCTTTGAACCTTAAAGAGGCTGTGGATATATGCAGCGATCTGTTGCTGATGTTTTCACTTTACGATGTGCCGATCGTAAGGGTGGGGTTGCAGCCTACGGAGGAAATCAACGAAAAAGGCGACGTGGTGGCAGGGCCTTTTCACCCGGCGTTCAGACAGGTGGTAGAGGCCAAAATAGCGTGGGATATGATGTCGTATGCCTATAGGTGTTTGGGTGGAAACCATTTGACATTGGTGGTTAATCCCAGGGATTTGTCCAATGTGGTAGGGGTTAAAAAGTCCAACGTATTGAAGTTTTGCTCTGAGTATGGAGTGACTGTCGAAGTAAAAGGAGAACAGCAGGTGGAAAGGGATACGATAATATTTATAACAGAAAAGGGAAAGTATAAATTGAGCAAAAAAGAATATGCAAAAAGCAGGAATTTACAAGTGCATGTAGAATATAAATAGTATCGCAATAGTACAATAAAAAAATATAGGAGGATTATATATGGAAATACTCAAAGTATCGGCTAAGTCACAACCAAAGGCTGTTGCAGGTGCTATAGCAGCAGTGCTGAGGGAGAATTCCACTGCTGAGATCCAGGCGGTGGGAGCGGGCGCGATAAATCAAGCAGTAAAAGCAATAGCTATAGCCAGAGGTTATGTAGCCCCCAATGGAATAGATCTTGTAGCTATACCAGCGTTTTCCGAAATTGAAATCGACGGCGAAACGCGAACAGCTATTAAGTTTATAGTAGAGCCAAGGTAAGTAGAAGACCTGCTAGAAATAGCAGGTCTTGCCATGTTTACGGAGGTCAAATGAGATGTACCTTAAAAAGCTTGAAATACAGGGATTTAAGTCCTTTGCAGATAAAGTGGAGCTAGAGTTTAACGGCGGAATCACTGCGGTGGTAGGTCCTAATGGGTGTGGTAAAAGCAACATATCTGACGCCATAAGGTGGGTACTGGGCGAACAGAGCGTAAAGAACCTCAGAGGCAGCAAGATGGAAGACGTTATATTTGCGGGGACGCCTAACAGGAAAGCCTTGGGTTTTGCTTCTGTCACTATAACCTTCGACAACCGGGATGGGACGTTGCCTATAGACTACGAGGAAGTGGCTATTGGCCGCAAGCTTTATAGATCCGGAGAAAGCGAGTATTCCATAAACGGTACCCCATGCAGGTTGAAGGACATAACAGATCTTCTATACAGTACAGGCATAGGCAAAGACGGCTATTCCATCATAGGACAAGGACAGGTAGAAAAGGTCATAAATTCCAGACCTGATGACAGGAGAGAAATATTTGACGAAGCCACAGGTATTTCGAAATACAAGTATAAGAAGCAGGAAGCCATAAAAAAGCTGGAGGAGGCCAACAATAACCTGCAGAGGCTTGATGACATAATAGGAGAGGTAGAAATTCAGAGAGCCTCGCTGAAAGAGCAGGCCGATAAAGCCCGGAGGTATATTGAGTTATATGAGAGGCTAAAAACCCTTGAGGTAAACGGCATCCTTAAGGAGCTGGATAAAGTAGACGAGAGTATAGGTTTATCTGTAAATGAAGGAAACCTGTTGCAGGTAAAAATAAATGGCCTAGAAGAGAAGAAAAGCGAAATGGTTGCTGAGCTTGAAGAGCGAAAAGAAAAATGCAAAGCTTTGAGGGAAGAGGCAGAACGGTTGGATCTTGCGGTAAGGGATCTGGAGCAAAATAGAGAAAAGATGGAGAACCAGTACCAGGTATTGCATGAACGGCTTTTGAACAGAGAAAAGGATAGGGTAAGTTATGAAAATGAAATCGCTAAAGCGAAAGGCATCGTAGAGCATATAGAAAAGCAACTGGAAGAGTGTTCAGCGAGGATAGGTCAAAAACAACTGTTTTTGAGCAGGATAGATGCATTTCAAATGAATATGGAATTAAAGCTTTCCCGTATGAACGACATGCTGGAGAAAAAAGAAAAAGAAGAGGGCGATGTTCGGGATATCCATGCGAAGATAAATTATCTTGTGGAGCTGATTAAAAAGAATGAAGAGCAGCTGAGCAAGCTGGATGAGAGTATAGAGGATATCTGCCGATCTTTAGAAAAAAAGAAACGTTTGTACGGCGAGGAGAAAAAGTGTTATGATAAATTCCAGTCGAACTTAGAAAAAGTGAACCAGGTGGTAAAAGAAAAGTCGCTGATGCTGGATGAGATCAATGAATCTCTGGAAAAACACAGGGGCGAGTTTTACAGGATTAACAAAGAAATAGACAGGCTTACAGTGAAGTTATCAGGGCTTAAGGCCAAATCTGAACAAATCAATAGGAGCGTCAAAGCCCTGGTTGACGCCAGGTATAAGGATAGCGGGTTGCCTCAGTTTTGGCCTGTTATAGACCTCGTTGAGGTACCTGAGGCGTACCGCGTGGCTGTGGAAGTAGCGTTAGGGTCAGCGCTATATGACGTGGTGGTGAACACCGATGATGATGCCAGGGCGCTTGTGGAATACTTGAAACAGCACAATCTAGGTAGGGTCACTTTTATACCTCTTAACGCTGTAAGAGATGTCAGGCTTGATAGCAACAGAGAAATTTACCAAGAGGATGGCTTTATAGATTACGCTATAAAGCTTATAAATTATGAGGCAAAATACGACAGGGCGATAAAGTTCCTTTTTGACAGGGTACTCGTGTGCCGCAATATGGATAGCGCCCTTCGCCTGTCCCGAAAATACCCTTACCGCTATAAGATCGTAACGCTGGAAGGCGAGATAATATATCCTTCTGGTTTGATCACAGGGGGTAGCTTAAACAAAAGCGCGATGGTCGGGGTGCAAAGCGAAAGGCGCCTCTTGGAAAGCGCCATTGGAGAACAGCGGAAAAAGTGCAGGGAAGCAGCAGAGAAGATAAAAGCAATGGAAGTTCAAGTAGAGGCTATACGAGTGGAGATAGCGAGGTTAAAACAGCGAAGGGATGATCTGGAAAAAGCGGTGCGAGATGGTGAAGTGAAGTGCCATAGGTTGAAACTTGACATGGAATTTTTGGAGAGACAGCTGGAGCAATTGCAAAGAAATAAAGGCGCGTTGTATTCTGAAACAGAGGGGCTTAAGGAGCAGTTGAAAAGCTACAGCCACAGGATAGACAGGATGGAAGAGAATTCAGAGAATTGGCAACAATATAAAGACGCGGTGGAGAATTTAAAGAGAAAATTGTTGAACGTAAAGCTCATAAAAGCTAGATACCAGGAGCAGGTTTCTTCGCTATACCGCCAGAGGGATGAACATGAAAATGCCCTGCGACAAAAAAAGCTGGAGATTGATGGATTTGAAGCTAAATATCATTCTGTTTTAACAGAAATTGATCAGCTGCAAGCACGTATTAAAGAATTGGCAGAGGGTAGAGAAGAATTAAAAGGCAAAAAAAGAGAATTGATGGCTAGAATAGTAGATATAAAGGACCGGTTGATGGCCTTTGAAAAAGAGATAGAGGAAATAACGCGAGATATACAGGACGTGGATGGGCAGCTTAAAGATCTGGCGGAAAAAAAGATGAGGTGCCAATTGGATAAGGCAAAATGGGAGCTTAAGAGGAGCGATTTGGTTAACGCCTTGGAAGACCTGTACGGCATGTCCTTAGAACAGGCGCAGGCGCTTAGGCAAGAAGTTGACGTGGATAGCGCCGAGGTCAAGAGGCTAAAGAAGGAGATAGAGCTATTAGGGGATGTAAACAAGGGTTCTATAGAGGAGTACAGGAAGGTTGATGAGAGGTACCTTTTTCTTGATGCTCAGCGCAAAGACCTTCAAGAGTCAATGGCCAAGATTCAAAAGGTGATAGACGAGCTGAATGAAGCCATGAAACAGCAGTTTATAAGCCAGCTGGAGCTCATCAATAAGAATTTTGACAGGGCGTTAAAAGAGCTGTTTGGCGGCGGCAAAGGGAGACTGATCCTCGTGGATAGCCAGGATGTGCTTCAATCGGGTATAGATATAGAAGTCCGGCTGCCAGGTAAAAAGGTCCAGAATATGCAGTTGCTATCCGGTGGCGAAAAGGCCCTGTGTGCTATCTCGCTTCTATTTGCTTTTCTGTACGCGAATCCCTCTCCTTTTTGTGTTCTTGACGAGATAGATGCGTCCCTTGACGAAGCCAATGTGGAGAGATTTGCTTCGTTTTTACAGAGATTGTCTCAGAGGATCCAATTTATCGTCATAACCCACAGAAGAGGTACGATGATGGCGGCAGATTACGCCTACGGCGTGTCTATGCCTGAACAGGGAGTATCCCGCCTTTTGTCTGTTAAAATAGATGAGGAGGCAAGTTAGATGGCATTTGGGTTCTTTGATAGGTTAAAAGAAGGTCTTAAAAAGACCCGTACGGGTATAGCTGAAAAAATGGAAAAGATTATAAAGATTTACCCCCGATTGTCTGATGAATTTTACGATGAGCTGGAAGAGGTTTTGATAACATCGGATATGGGAATAGAAACGACCATGAAAATAATAAGCGACATCAAGCGGGAAGCCAGAGAGAAAAAGTTAAGCGATGCTGAGGCTGTAAAGGATTTGTTAAAGAACAGGCTTTACGAGATATTAGACCGCAATGAAAAAGGTGACGAGGGAACAAAGAGCCCTTGTGTAGTCCTTGTGATAGGGGTAAATGGGGTTGGCAAAACCACCTCTATAGGCAAACTGGCCCATGTGTACCGAGAAAAAGGCAAGAAGGTGCTTTTAGCTGCTGCTGACACCTTTAGGGCCGCAGCTATAGAACAGATTGAGGAGTGGGGCAAAAGGGCTGGTGTAGACGTGATTAAGCATCATGAGGGATCAGATCCTTCGGCAGTGGTTTTTGATGCCATACAGGCTGCTAAGTCCAGAAAAGCCGATGTTTTGATTTGTGATACGGCAGGGCGCCTGCACAATAAAAAAAATCTCATGAATGAGCTCTCAAAGATCGAAAGAGTGATTTCTCGGGAATACCCTGAGGCCTACAAAGAGGTATTTTTGGTGCTCGACGCGACCACAGGGCAAAATGCCTTACAACAGGCTATGCTGTTTAAAGAAGCTGCGGATATCACGGGGATTATTTTGACTAAACTGGATGGCACTGCTAAAGGCGGTATTGTCGTAGCCATATGTTCTGAGATAGGCATCCCTGTAAAGTATATCGGCGTGGGAGAGGGTATCGACGACCTTCAACCTTTTTCTGCAAAAGATTTTGTAGACGCGTTGTTTTCTTCTTGACAAAATCTCCAATGTATTATAAACTATGTAAAGGTGATTCACTTGACATGCAAAAAGAGGATGCGTTTGAAAAGCGAACAAGGCTGAACACCTATTTTGATTTTTACGGCCGTCTGTTGACGCAAAAGCAGCGAGATGTGTTCAAGATGTATTATTTAAACGATTATTCCATGGGAGAGATATCAGAGGAACTACATATATCGCGGCAAGGGGTTTTTGATGTTCTCAAAAGGGCGGAGAAAGTGCTGGAGGAACACGAAGAAAAGCTGGGACTGGTAAAAAGATTTGAAGAAAAGCAGAGTGAGTTCAGAAATGTCTTCAGGCGGTTAAAAGAGCTTGGGGAGACTCTGCCTGAGGATAAAAAAGCGATAGTGTGGGACATAATAGATGAATTAAGTGAGGCTATAGAAGGTCTGGTATAGGTATAGTGGAGGTCTTACTAAATGGCGTTTGAAAATCTGGCCGATAAGCTTCAAAACGTATTTAAAAAATTAAGAGGTAAGGGAAAGCTGGGCGAAAAAGACATTAAGGACGCGATGCGGGAAGTCAGGCTTGCCTTATTGGAAGCTGATGTAAATTTCAAGGTGGTAAAAGACTTTATAAACCGCGTTTCCCAGAGGTGCGTAGGAGCGGAAGTCCTGAAAAGCTTGACACCTGCTCAGCAGGTGATAAAGATAGTAAAGGATGAGCTTACTGAGCTGATGGGCTCTACTCAGAGCAGGTTGAATACCTCAGCAGGTTCCCCTTTTGTCGTTATGATGGTAGGGCTTCAAGGATCAGGCAAGACTACTACAGCGGCTAAAATAGGCGGATATTTGTATAAACAAGGTAAACACCCCATGCTGGTAGCGTGCGATGTCTATAGACCTGCTGCTATAAAGCAATTGCAGGTGGTAGGAGAAAAGTTGGGGTTGCCCGTTTTTTCTTTAGGGCAAAATGTCAGTCCAGTGGATATTGCTAAAGCGTCGATTAGTGCCGCCAGGAAAAACGGCAACGATGTAGTTATAATAGACACAGCGGGAAGGTTACACATAGATGAAGAAATGATGCAAGAGCTAAAAGCGATAAAAGCGGAAGTCAAACCTCACGAAATACTGCTGGTGGTCGATGCCATGACTGGCCAGGACGCTGTCAATATCGCTCAGAACTTCAACGAAAAGCTGGGAATAGACGGAATAGTCATGACGAAGCTGGACGGAGATACCAGAGGCGGAGCGGCCCTTTCGGTAAAAGCGGTGACGGGCAAGCCTATCAAGTTCGTAGGAGTGGGCGAAAAGCTGGAGGACATAGAGGTATTTCATCCCGACAGAATGGCATCGCGCATATTGGGCATGGGAGATGTGCTTACTCTGATTGAAAAAGCGGAGCAGGCATACGATGAAAAGAGAGCGTTAGAGCTCCAAGAGAAGATAAGCAAGCAGCAGTTTACGTTGCAGGATTTTTTGGAGCAGATGCAGGAAGTCAAGAAAATAGGCCCTATAAATCAGATACTGGAGATGATTCCGGGGTTAAATCAAAAGCAGTTAAAGGGGTTTAATGTGGACGAGAGAGAAATATCCAGAATAGAGGCTATTATTAAATCCATGACCCCTGAAGAGAGGATTAACCCTTCTATAATAAATTCCAGCAGGAAAAAGAGAATAGCCATGGGTAGCGGTACTACCATTCAGGATGTAAACAAATTGTTGAGGGAATTTGAGCAGACCAAAAAAATGATTAAGCAATTTCAGGATTTAGATAAAGATTTAAAAAAGGGCAAGAAGGGATTTCCGTTGTTCAAATTTTAGAAGGAGGTGAAAGGATGGCAGTAAAGATAAGGCTGATGAGAATGGGAGCTAAAAACAATCCTTTCTACAGGGTTGTGGTTACAGATTCCAGATCTCCTCGCGATGGCAAATTTATCGAGTCAATAGGGTATTATAACCCTATATCCCAGCCGAGAGAGGTTAAGATTGATGCCGAAAAGGCTTTAGAATGGTTGAAAAAAGGCGCGCAGCCGTCAGATGCTGTCAGGCTCATTTTAAAATCCCAAGGTATCATATAGCGTGGAAAATGGAGGTGTTATCTTGGCATCCTTAGGAGAGTTAGTCAAGGTTATCGCTCAATCTCTTGTCAATGATCCCGATTCTGTAGAAGTAAAGGAAATCCAAGGAGAGCATTCCATCATCATTGAGCTAAAGGTAGCGCCAGAGGATACAGGCAAGGTAATAGGGAAGCAGGGAAGGACAGCAAAAGCTATAAGGACGATAGTGAGAACCGCGGCAATTAAGCAGAATAAAAAAGTAATGGTGGAAATCATATAAAAAGGTATGCTAGAGTATTTGATGATCGGTAAGGTCGTATCTCCCCACGGCGTAAAAGGGGAAGTAAAGGTATACCCTACGACTAAGGGCGTAAAGAGGTACGACAATTTGGAATGGCTGTACGCCGATGAAAATGGCTGCCTTGTAAGGTATGACGTACAATGGGTTAAGTACCACAAAAACATGGTTATACTTAAATTGAAAGGGATAGACAGCCGCGATGAAGCGGAAAAGATAAGGGGATGCCCCTTGAAAGTTGACAGGAAGCACGCTATAGAGCTTGAAGAGAACGAGTATTTTATAGGCGACATCATAGGCCTTGAGGTGCGCGATATATATGGCGCCCCCATGGGCAAAGTAGTTGACGTCATATCTACAGGGAGCAATGACGTGTACGTGGTTAACGGCCCTGAAGGGGAGGTCTTAATTCCTGCGATCAAGCAATTCGTCAAAAAAATAGATATTGAAAAGGGTATGATGGTTGTTGAGATTTGATATATTGACGCTTTTCCCCGAGATGTTTCGGGGAATGTTAGAGTCCAGCATTATCTCTAGAGCGATAAATAATGGCATTGTCCAAGTAAATCTGGTTAATATACGGGATTTTTCGCTGGATAAACACAGAAAGGTGGACGATTATCCTTTTGGCGGTGGCACGGGCATGATCATGAGCTGCGAGCCTATATCCAGGGCTATTGCCAGCGTGCGCACGCAGTCTTCGAGGGTGGTGTATATGTCGCCTAAAGGTCGGGTTTACAACCAGCGCATTGCTGAAGAATACGCTGCTTTGAGTCACGTTATAATTCTCTGCGGTCATTACGAGGGAGTAGACCAAAGGGTTATAGACATGGAAGTGGATGACGAGATTTCACTGGGCGATTTTGTGCTTACAGGAGGCGAAATTGCAGCAATGGCCTTGGTGGATAGTGTAAGCAGGTTGATTCCTGGTGTTTTACCTGAAGGAGCCGTGAAGGAGGAATCTTTTAATGGCGGCTTGTTGGAGTATCCGCAGTACACCAGGCCCGCGGTCTATAAAGGAGTTGAGGTTCCACCCGTGCTTTTGTCCGGGAATCACGAAATGATAAGGCGATGGAGGAGAAAAAAGGCGTTTGAGATAACCATGCTTAGAAGGCCAGATTTGCTGGCAGATGCCAAACTATCGCAGGAAGACCTGCAGATAATATTTGAGCTTGAGTGTGAAAACATAAGGTACAGCAATCGAAAGGAGGGTAAATAAATGGACTACATCAAGTACGTTGAGGAGCAATATCGCAGAAGCGACATTCCTGATTTTAACGTAGGCGATACTGTAAGGGTAAATGTGAAAGTTATTGAAGGTAATAGGGAAAGGATCCAGGCCTATGAGGGCATTGTGATAAGCAAAAAAGGAGAAGGCCTAAGGGAGACATTTACTGTAAGGAGAGTATCCTACGGTGTAGGCGTAGAGAGGACATTTTTGCTTCACTCCCCGCGGATAAGCAGCATAGAGGTAGTAAAGCGGGGAAAAGTAAGGCGCGCCAAACTGTACTATTTGAGAGACAGGGTTGGCAAAGCAGCCAGGGTAAAAGAGCTGTGATATTTTGCAGAAGGGGACGAAAGTCCCTTTTATGCGTATTTTGATAAGGTGAAGATCATGATTCAATGGTATCCCGGTCATATGGCTAAGACAAAAAAGTTAATAATTGAAAACCTCAAGCTTGTAGATGTGGTATTGCACATAATTGATGCGAGGGTTCCTAGAAGCAGTTATAACCCCCTTATAGAGAAGTTGTCAGGGAACAAACCTCAGATTGTGGTGATGAATAAAGCCGATTTAGCCGATGACGCTGCCAGTGAGATATGGATTGAGTACTACAGAGGAAAAGGCATAAAAGCCGTTAAGACCAATGCGAGAAATCGCAAGGGCATTAAGGATGTCTTGAAAGCTGCTAAGGAATTAACGGAGAGCAAGAGAGAAAAGATGGCCAGGATGGGTTATGTCAACGTGCCGATAAAGTTCATGATCGTAGGCATACCCAACGTAGGAAAATCCGCTGTGATAAATGCCATGGCAGGATCCGCTAAGGCAAAAGTTGGAAATAAACCGGGTATAACCAGGGGAAAGCAGTGGATAAGGATTGGAGGGGAATTTGAGTACCTGGATACGCCAGGTATATTGTGGCCTAAATTTGAGGATGAGATGACGGGGTATATGCTGGCTTTTGTGGGCTCGATTAAGGACGAAGTGCTGGATTTTGAAGAGATTGCGTTGAAGTTAATAGGTATTTTAAGCCATCGTTACCCTCAAGCCCTTTTGGAGAGTTACCAGCTGAATTGCCTATCAGAAGACCCTTACGCAAACCTGCTGAGCATAGGTGAAAAGAGAGGGTGCCGCGTAAAGGGTGGAGAAATTGATGCGCTTAAAGCGGCTAGAATTGTAATCGACGACTTTAGGAATGGAAGACTGGGCAATATAACGTTAGAGTTACCAGAAGGTGTAAAGTATGAACAATAGAGAGATAGGCTGTTTAGGAGAAAGGATAGCTGAATCTTATCTTGTGCAGATGGGTTATACGATACTGGAGAGAAACTTCCGACAGCGCGGAGGCGAGATAGACATCGTTGCACAGGACGATGGCACTATCTGCTTTATAGAGGTTAAAACGCGCACAGGAGACGCTTTTGGGGCACCTTCTGAGGCTGTGGACATAAGGAAGAGGGCTAAGATCAGCCATATGGCGATGGCGTATTTATACAAAAACAAATTACATAATCGCCCGTGTAGATTTGATGTGGTAGAAATATGGTTATCCGGACAATCAGGAGAGGTGAAAAGGATAAACCTCATCAAAGATGCCTTTGATTTTGTGTGAATGTAGTATGGGGGAGTGGTCTGGGTGTGTTGACAAAGGTTTTAAGCGCCGCACTATACGGTATCGACGCGTATACGGTAGAAGTAGAGACGTACATATCCAATGGTTTGCCTTTGTTTGACATAGTAGGCCTACCTGATGCCTCTGTAAGGGAGTCCCGTGAAAGGGTTAAAGCCTCTATAAAAAACGCGGGGTTCGAATTCCCTGTGAAGAAAATAACTGTTAACTTGGCACCGGCAGATAGGAAAAAAGAGGGCCCTTCTTTTGACTTGCCTATTGCTGTAGGTATACTGTCTGCTTGCGGGTATGTGCCTAGCGATTTAAGCCGTTTTATGTTTTTAGGAGAGCTCTCTTTAAGCGGAGAAGTAAGACCTGTATCAGGTGTACTTTCTGTGGCTATGCTGGCGGCTAAATCGGGCATAGAGTATTTGATTGTGCCTTACGGCAATGTGAGAGAAGCTTCGATGGTTGAAGGCGTAAAGGTATACGGTGTAAAGGCTCTAAGTCAGCTCATAGGTTTTCTCAACGGAAATGCCATGTTACCGGAGATTAAAAGAGATAGCTATTATAAATTTCCGGAATACGCTATTGACTTTTCTGATGTAAAAGGCCAAGAAAATGCTAAAAGGGCCCTGGAAATAGCGGCAGCTGGAGGACACAATCTGTTGCTTATCGGGCCACCAGGGTCCGGGAAGACCATGCTGGCGAAAAGGCTTCCTACCATACTCCCTGATCTCACCTTTGAAGAGTCTTTGGAAATAACCAGAATATACAGTGTAGCAGGGCTTTTAAATGAAGAACCTATTGTGACGAAGAGGCCTTTTCGCTCGCCACACCATACCATTTCTACGGCGTCTTTGATAGGAGGCGGCAGTATTCCAAAGCCTGGAGAGATAAGTTTAGCTCATTATGGAGTCCTTTATCTCGATGAACTGCCTGAGTTCAGAAGGGATTGCCTGGAAGCCTTGCGGCAGCCCTTGGAAGACAAAAAAGTGGTGATATCCAGGTCTAATGGTAGGTATATTTTTCCAGCTGATGTTTCGCTGGTAGCTTCTATGAATCCATGTCCGTGCGGTTTTTATGGTGATGCCTATCATCAGTGTAAGTGCACCCCAATGCAGATAAAAAGATATTTAAACAGGATATCAGGACCGCTATTGGATAGGATAGATATGTTCGTGGAGGTTTCGCCGCTGGAATACGCCTCAATAACAAATCATAGGAAGGAAAAAACGTCGGCTGAGATCAGGGAGGGCGTTAATAGGGCGCGGCGGATACAACTGGAAAGGTATAAAGGCGCAAAAGTATTCAACAACGCACAATTGGACCAGCATCATGTGGCCAAGTACATACGGCTGGATAGAGGAGCCAATAAGCTGCTCAAAGATGCCTTTGACAAGATGAGATTAAGCGCGAGATCGTATTTCAGGGTGTTAAAGGTAGCGAGAACAATAGCTGATCTCGAGGGTTCGGATTTGGTACATTCTTATCATGTGGCGGAGGCATTGCAATATAAAGCCAATTTTCCTGTGTTTAACGGTTGAGTTAACTTAAAAGGTGGTGTTTTTGCAGTGAAGGCATTTGAAAAAAGGCCCCTGGGTAAAACAGGGGAAAAAGTTACTTTTTTAGGATTTGGGGCTTTGGAGATAGGTAGAGACTGGGGATTGGGTAACGCCGATCAAAAAAGGCGTCCTGACGAGCAGACTGCTTGTAAGGTATTAAACGGGGTACTGGATATGGGCATAAATATAATTGATACGGCCAGAGCGTATCATCGCAGTGAAGAGCGTATCGGCCTATGCATAGGCCACAGGAGAAAGGAGTATTTTCTTGCGTCAAAATGCGGTGAGCACAGCTGTGAACCAGATACGTACTATGACTTTAGCTATGATGCTGTGAAAAAATCTATTGATATGAGCCTAAAGCTGTTAAAGACCGATTGCATTGACCTGATGCAGATTCATTTTGGACCTGACCCCCATAAGGTTTTAGACGATGGTGAGACTTTAGCTGCCATGAAGGACGCTCAAAAAGAGGGCAAGATACGTTTTTTGGGCGCATCGTGTGATGGCGATGTAGCTAAGAGGTGCATACAGTCAGGGGAATTTGATGTTATACAGATGCACTACAATCTCCTGCACAGGGATAACAGCGAGAATATAGAGGAGTGCGGCAAAAAAGGTATTGGCGTCCTTATAAGAGGAGGTCTTGGAGCAGGATTGCTTACGCCTAGAGTTATACCTCACCTCAACGAGATACAGGAAAAAGAGAAAATTGCAGCCTTGCTTGATCTGGTTAAAGGCAATGGCGACATGTTGACTGCAATTGCCCTCAATTTCCTTTACAGGAATGATAATATCTCTTCAGTTCTCGTAGGGTCTAAAAATCCTGATCACGTTATGGACAATGTAAAGCTGCTTGAAGTGGAGATAAGTGAGGATGTGTACAATGAGGCGTTAAAAATCGCTGGAATAAATTGAGGTAGTAGCCTGTTATGTAGAGCTTTATTACGTTGTTGAAAAAGCCTTGATCACAATGTTATAATAGATTCCGAAGGCCTGTTTTTAGCTGTGCATGTCAATAACAGGGAGGTATGGGAAAGTGAAGGCGGCTGTGTTCAATGGCCCCGGGGATATAGTGGTATCGGACATCCCTGAGCCTGATATAGGAGATGGAGATGTTCTCATAAAGGTCAAAGCGTGCGGGGTATGCGGCACGGATCTGCACGTATACCATGGAGGTGAAGGGTCAGCTCCTGTAAACCCGCCTGTGGTCCTGGGACATGAGTTCTCAGGAGAGGTAGTTAAGGTGGGCCATGGAGTGAAAACTTTAAAACCAGGGGATAGGGTTGCTGTGGATCCCAACATCTATTGTGGCGAATGTGAGTACTGCCGCACTGGGAAAAAAGAGCTTTGTGAGCGTTTAAAAGCTATTGGAGTAAATTACAATGGCGGTTTTGAGGAATACTGTGCTGTGCCCGCAAAACAGGTTTACAGACTCCCTGACACGGTGGATTTTGTAAGCGGTGCCATGATGGAACCTCTTGCCTGTTGTATACATGGGATGGATTTAGCTGAAGTAAAAGCAGGGGATACGGTGCTTGTGCTGGGAGGCGGAGCTATTGGCCTGATAATGATGCAGTTAGCGCGCCTGTCGGGTGCTGCAAAGGTTGTAGTGAGCGAACCCGTGGAAATGAGGAGATCATTGGCGCTTAAGCTAGGAGCAGATGTGGTTGTCAACCCTATCGAAAACGATTTAAAAGCGGCTTTGAGTATAAGCGGGATCAGTGGAGCTGACGTAGTTATAGAATGCGTTGGTTCAAAAGTTACGGCGAGGCAGGCTTTTGATGTAGCAAAAAAAGGCGGGCGTATCGTGCTCTTTGGCGTTGCAGCGGTAAACGACGAAGTGGTTTTAAAGCCTTTTGACGTATACCAGAAGCAGCTTACAATAAAAGGGTCGTTTATCAACCCTGATACTAACTATAGAGCTGTGGAGCTTTTAGGGTCAGGCAGGATAAACGTAAAAGACCTTGTCACTCATAAGTTCCACATTGATGATATAAACGACGCTTTCAATGGAAAAAAAGATGAAAGAATAAAAACGATGATCGTATTTTAGTAGAGAGGGGATAAAACATGGAAAAGCGCATTTCTTTGAACGGCGTGTGGCAATTTAGAGAAGCTTCTGAGAGCTCGTGGAACGATGGGAAAGTCCCTGGATGTGTGCAATTAGATCTCATGGCGCTAAACAAGTTGAGCGATCCTTTTTACCGCATGAATGAGATAGAATGCCACAAATTAGAGGAAAAAGAATGGGTGTACAGAAAAGAATTCAATTTTGACTTATCCGAGGAATTTGACGAAATAAGGTTGGTGTTTGAAGGCATTGACACCTTTGCCGATGTGTACTTTAACGGTGAATTTATAGGTAGAACCGAAAACATGTTTATACCCCATGCCTTTGATATCACTGATATGATAAAAGACGGCAGCAATGTGGTGGAAGTTCATTTTGATTCACCTGTAAAAACCATGAGAGCTATAGAAAACAACAGCCCTGTAAAATTGGAGTCATCATGTGATACCGGTAGGCCGTACGTGAGAAAAGCTCAATACGCTTACGGTTGGGATTGGGGGCCGAGGATAGCCCAGGTTGGTTTATGGAGAGGTGTGTATATTTCTGTAATAAAAGACGCCAAGATAGAGAATCCTTTCTTTTATACCGAAAAGATACAGAAAGATTCGGCATATGTGAGAGTTAGCGCTGAAGTCCAATCTTATACCGATCTAGATTTTAACGCTGAGATCACTGTATCATTAAATGGCACGGTGTGCTCAAGAGAAGTGGTGCCGGTTGTTTATGGAGAGATAAAAGCCACATTAAAAATAGATAATCCCAAATTGTGGTATCCTAATGGCGTTGGCGAACAGCCCCTTTACGACATAAGCATAAAGCTGTTGGTAGATGAAGAGGTCATCGATGAGGTAAACTTTAAATCGGGAATAAGAATTGTCAAACTTATACGCGAAAAAGACAGCGAGGGTGAGAGCTTTATATTTGAAATCAACGGGGTAAAGGTGTTTGCCAAAGGCGCTGACTGGATTCCCGCGGATAACCTCCTGCCAAGGCTTACCCGAGAAGACTACTATGAGTACATAAAATTGGCCAAGGATGCCAATATGAATATGCTGAGGATTTGGGGCGGAGGCATATATGAGGACCCAGCTTTTTACGAAGCTTGTGACCAGATGGGCATAATGGTATGGCAGGATTTCATGTACGCTTGTGCTCAGTATCCCGATCAATTTGAATGGTTTCAGCAGTTGGCTGTAGAAGAGGCTGAGGCCGTTTTGCTAGAGCTTAGAAATCACCCGTCTATTGTCCTGTGGTGCGGCAATAATGAAAACAATGTGGGATTTTACTCCTGGTGGAAAAACGGTGATCCCAAGTATCTTGGAAACTATATTTACAAAGAGATATTGCCTCAGATTTGCGCTAAGTACGATCCCTCCAGGCCTTATTGGGTGTCCAGCCCTTATGGCGGAGAGGATCCTAATAGTGAATCAGAAGGCGACAGGCACCAGTGGAATGTGTGGAGCGGCTGGGCCGATTATGCCGCTTATGTGGCGGATAGAAGCAGGTTTGTAAGCGAGTTTGGTTTTCAGGCTATGCCTAACTGGAAGACGGTGTTGTCTTATACGGCGCCGGAGGACAGGTCTATTTTAAGCCCTGTGATGGTAGCTCACAACAAGATGGTAGAGGGTATGGAGCGCCTGATCAGGTTTATGGTAGGACATCTGGGTTTCCCAAAGGATTTGAGAAGCTTTGTATATTTGACTCAGTTTAACCAGGCAGAAGCCATAAAGACAGGAGTAGAGCACTGGAGATCCCGTAAGTTTATGACAGCTGGGACACTGTACTGGCAGTTTAACGACTGTTGGCCTGTAGCTAGCTGGTCCTGCCTTGACTATTACAAGAGGAAAAAGGCTCTTTACCATTATTCTACGAAGTTTTATGCCAATGTGCTTCCCTATCTGGTACAGGAAGGAGATGGGATAACCGTATACGGTATAAGCGATTTATTGGAGGACGCAGACGCTCATGTAAAGATCTTGTGTTACAGCCTTGATGGCAAAAAACTCGGAGAAAAAGAACTCGATGCGAGGCTGATTGCTAACGACGTGGTGAAGATAGCCCATTTCAGGGCTGAAGAGCTGGGTATAGGTTATTCGCCTAAAGAGATGCCTGTGGACGTACTCCATTGTACCCTTCCTGTGGAGAAAAACGGGGAGCTGTTAAACAGCGTGGTATACGTGAGAATGACGGTGGGAGATAATACCTATGACAATTATCTTGTCTTTGATAGGTTTAGAAACCTGCAACTCACACAGCCTTCTATAGATTACAGGGTAGAGGGCGATAAAGTGATTCTCTCATCAGATGTGCCAGCGTTTGGTGTCTTTATTGAGACGGAGAACGACGTAGACCTTTCGGATAACTGCCTTAATATGATACCTGGTGAGAATTACACCGTAAAATGTTCAGGTCAGCCTGGAAAGGTAGAGGTACTTGATCTGACGCGTCTGATCTCAAAGATATGAGAAGAGGCGGCCTTAGGGCCGCTTTATATTTTTGAAAGCAGATCGTAATGGGGGGAGAAAAATTGAGCAGGCGGGTCCTTTACGTAATAATTGCCTTATTGTCCTTTTCGCTTTTGGGAAGTTTGATGCTAAACTATAACCTCCATAAGCAGGTAGATCAGATTATCATAACGGCGGACAGTGTGCCTAGTTCTGTATCTGAGAGCAAAGGCGAAAACGCTGTTTCTCGTAAGGACAACGCGATACCTAAGGAGATATACGTGGATGTAAGCGGTGCTGTAAAAAACCCGGGGGTTTACAAGTTTAAACAGGGCGATAGGATTATAGATGCTGTAAACAGAGCAGGGGGTTTGATGGCTGATGCGGACACCTCTCAGGTGAACTTGGCCAAAAAGCTGGCGGATGAAGAAAAGGTTTATATCCCTAAAAAAGGAGAAAAACTACCACAGCCAGCAGCAAATGTTTCAACAGTGGGAGGTGAAACTCCTGCTGAGGGCAAAATAAATATAAATACGGCATCGCTTCAAGAACTGGATACATTGCCAGGCATCGGACCTGTAATAGCTCAGCGGATAATCGATTATAGAAATCAAAATGGTCCATTTAAATCCATTGAAGAGATAAAAAATGTGAGCCGCATAGGCGATAAGCTGTATGAGCAGATTAAAGATAAAATAACGGCACAATAAAAATTATTGACATATTTAAATATTTACTGTATTATAATAATTACAAAAGTTGATAAAGAAAATCGATGAAGGGGAAGAGTAGATGACATGATTGGATTAAAGAGAGCCGGGGACGGTGGAATCCTGGTATCCTGAGTGTCATTGAATGGGCCCTGGAGATGTGGCGTGAAGCCAAAAGGTGTGTAGCGTCAATCGGTGGTCTACCGTTAAAAAGACAGGGTATCGAAGTTAATTACTTCTGTACCTGAATGAGATGGCTATACATAGGTGGCTAGCGGATGCGAAAGCATTTCGCCCTAATGGGTGAAATGCTTTTTTAGTTACCTTGGTAGCCGAATTTGGGTGGCACCGCGAGGTACCTCGTCCCATACAGGATGAGGTACCTTTTTTTATTGGCGCTTTTATTATCGAAGAGAAAGGAGTGGTACTTTTGATATCACCGTCTAAATCGGAATACGAGGTATTGAGAAAAAGAAAAGCCATTATACCTGTCGTCATGACGGTAAACGCCGATGAGTTTACACCTATAAGCCTTTTTTACAGTTTGGAAGGAAATCACAAATTTCTGCTGGAGAGCGCGGAAAGCGGTAAAAAATGGGGAAGGTACTCTTTTCTTGGCGTCAGCCCTTACATGGTGATAAGCAGTTATGGCAATGAAGTTCGCGTGCAAAAAGGCGATAAAGTGGAAGTCATTAAAGGCAAGGTCTTAGACGAAGTGAAAAAGCGCATGGGCGGCTACGCTGTTTTAAAGGGGAAGGATTTACCGCCCTTTGTAGGAGGTGCGGTGGGCTATATAGGGTATGATGTTATCAGGCAATATGAGAGGTTGCCTGATAAAAATCCTGATGTTATCGGAGTTCCAGAGGCTTGTCTGATGTTTTACAGAGACATTGTGGCGTATGATCACTTTTATCACAGGGTATCTGTCATTCACAACGCTATGCCCTATGAAGATGAAAATTATGAGCAGGTAGTAGAAAGGTTAAACGAGATAAAACGGTTGATCATGAAGGGAAGCGATATACACCCTATAGAATCAAAAGGCCCTCTGAAGGAGATTAAGGTCAATTACGACAAAAACGGCTATTGTGACATGGTAAAAAAGGCTAAAGAGTACATCAGGCAAGGGGATATATTTCAGGTGGTTTTATCCCAGAGGGTGACGGTAGACACAGATATCCATCCTTTTGATGCGTACAGGAAGCTCCGTTCGTTGAATCCCTCTCCGTATTTATTTTACATTGACTTTGGGGAGTTTCAGATAGTGGGTTCGTCGCCAGAAAGCCTTGTAAGCGTCAAAGGCCGCACGGTAATGACAAATCCCATTGCAGGCACCAGACCTAGGGGGGCGTCAGAAGAAGAGGACCAGAAATTGAAAGAGCAGTTATTAAAAGATGAGAAAGAGCGGGCTGAACACGTGATGCTGGTAGATCTGGGCAGAAATGATATAGGAAAGGTCAGCGAGTTTGGCAGCGTGAAAGTAGAGCGATTCATGGAAGTGGATATGTATTCCCACGTAATGCATATCGTGTCCACGGTATCTGGTGAACTCAAGGAGGGTAGAACGTGCTATGATTCCCTTATAGCGTGTCTGCCTGCGGGTACAGTATCTGGGGCGCCTAAGGTTAGGGCCATGGAGATCATTGACGAGCTGGAAAACGCAAGAAGGGGTATATACGCTGGCGCAGTAGGGTATTTCGCCTATACAGGTGATATGGATATGTGCATCGCCATACGCACCATAGTTTTTAAAGGGGGAAAAGCGTATATACAGTCTGGCGCAGGTATTGTGTACGATTCCATACCTGAAGTGGAGTACCAGGAGGTTTTAAATAAGGCCATGGCTTTAAAGGAGGTTTTGTGAGATGGTCCTTTTAATCGATAATTACGATTCTTTTACTTACAATTTGTATCAATACATCGGAGAGCTCTACCCACGGGTCGAAGTGGTGCGCAATGATGAGATAACAGCAGAGGAAGCAATGAATTCAGGAGCTGTGAGAATTATCCTTTCACCAGGTCCGGGTAGGCCTGAAAACGCCGGTATATGCGTAGAACTTATTAGAAAATTGAAAGGCAAAATTCCACTGCTGGGCATATGCCTGGGGCATCAGGCTATTGGCTATGCCTATGGTGGAAAAATCGTAGAGGCCGACAAAATCCTTCACGGCAAGACATCTATGGTAATACACACAGGACGGGGTGTATTTTATGGTTTGAAAAACCCTATATGCGCTACCAGATATCATTCTCTGGTAATTGATAAGGAAAGCCTGCCACAAGAGCTGGAGGTTACAGCTTATACCTCCGATGGCACTATAATGGGTATAAGGCATAAGAGCCTTCCTGTTTACGGACTTCAATTTCATCCTGAATCCATTCTCACAGAAGGAGGCAGGCGCATTTTAAAGAATTTTTTGGGAGGGATTATAAATGTTACATGAAGCTATAGAGAAGGTCATAAAGAAAGAGGACCTCACTCAGCAGGAAGCGTACATGGCTATGGATGCCATAATGAGTGGAGAGGCTACTCCGGCTCAGATAGGAGGCTTTTTGGTAGCTCTAAGGATGAAAGGGGAGACGATACCAGAGATAACCGGTTGTGCTATGTCCATGAGGTCAAAGGCTAAGAGGGTTGAAATAAAGGATTATGCCATAGACACGTGTGGTACGGGGGGAGATGGAGGAAAGACCTTTAACATATCCACCGCCGTAGCTATAATCGCTGCTGCCGCTGGGGTTAAGGTGGCAAAGCACGGCAACAAAGCGGTATCCAGCAAGAGCGGAAGTGCCGATGTGCTGGAAGCCCTGGGCGTAGAGATAAATATGTCGCCGGAACAAGCTCAAAAGTGCATAAATGAGGTGGGAATTGGGTTTTTGTTTGCGCCTCATTATCACCTTTCTATGAAAAACGTAGCGGGACCTAGAAGGGAATTAGGCACCAGGACTATTTTTAATATATTGGGTCCACTTACAAATCCGGCGCACGTGAAGGGCCAGGTGGTGGGGGTTTATGATGGCGGCTTGACCCGCACCGTGGCAGAAGTGCTGAAAAACATGGGGACTGAAAGAGCTATGGTCGTCCACGGCATGGACGGGCTGGATGAAATAACCATAACTTCCAGTACGCTGGTGAGCGAGATAAGAGATGGGCAGATAATCGACTACCAGATAGATCCCCGGGAATATGGGATTCCCTATGGCAGATTAGAGGACATATCCGGTTCTGATGCTTCTTATAACGCCAAGCTTATAATCCGCATTTTCCAGGGCGAAAGAGGGCCTGCCAGGGATATCGTGTTGTTGAATGCCGCCGCGGCTCTTTACGTGGGGAATGCTGCAGAAGATATGAAGGAAGGCATTAAAAAGGCTGCTGACGTCATTGACTCAGGAGCGGCCTACGATAAGCTCAACGAGTTTATAAAAATCAGCAGGGAGATTGTAGTATGATACTGGATGAAATAGTAGCGTATAAAAGGCTAGAAATAGAGGAAGAAAAGAAGCGATTCCCCTTTGAAAAATTGATAAAAGCCGCAACCCCATCTCCCTCGTGTAACGCGAGGAATTTTAAAAGAGCTCTGAAGCCAAGATACGGTGACGCTGAAGGTACGAGCATAAGCATAATTGCGGAGATTAAAAAGGCATCACCATCTAAAGGCGTCATAAGACAAGATGTGGACCCTGTTACGCTGGCGCGCCTGTATCAAGCTGGGGGCGCAGATGCTGTTTCCGTGCTCACTGAAAGGAAGTTTTTTTTAGGGGAGGATAAGTTTGTAACAGAAGTAAAAAATGCCATTTCTCTTCCTGTTTTAAGAAAGGATTTTATAGTCGACAAGTACCAGCTGTATCAATCCAAGGTTATAGGTGCTGACGCCGTTCTGCTTATTGTAGCTGTTCTAGGCCGGGATGTTAGAGAGTATTATGAGTTGGCGAGATCACTGGGCTTAGATTGCCTCGTAGAGGTTCACGACGAACAAGAAGTAGATATTGCAGTAGAATCCGGTGCCGATATTATAGGGATAAATAACAGAGACCTTAGGGACTTCACTGTAAACTTAAAAAACACCGAAAAGCTCATAAAAAAAATACCTGATGATGTGGTAAAGGTTTCTGAAAGCGGAATTAAGACTTCTGATGATATAAGATACCTCAGATCTATGGGGGTAGATGGTGTGTTAATAGGTGAGACATTTATGAGGTCTGCTGATGTAATAAGTGCTATAAAAGAGCTGAAGATGGTCAGGTAGAGCAGGTGATACTGTGGTTAAAGTGAAGATCTGTGGATTGAGGCGGTTGGAAGATATCGAATACGTCAATGCCCTTATGGTAGATTACGCAGGTTTTGTATTTGCAGAAAGCAAAAGAAAGGTAAATCTGAATCAGGCTAAAAGGCTGGCAGAGAGGTTGGACAGGAGGATAAAGAAAGTCGGCGTTTTTGTCAATGAGGGCAGGGACTTTATAGAAAAGGTTAAAAGCCATCTGGGGCTTGATGTCATACAGTTCCATGGTGATGAGAAGCCGGAAGACGTGGCAGGTTATGACGTGGAGGTATGGAAAGCCATAAGGGTTAGTGATGTGAAAAGCCTTAAAGAGGCAGAAAAATATCCCGTTCAAAAGATACTTCTCGACTCACCGGGTAGGACAAATAAAGATGTAGCGTACGGAGGCACTGGTGTCCCCTTCGACTGGTCTATTTTGGATGATCTTAAGGTGAGATTTCCTGTGGTGTTGGCAGGCGGGTTGAATCCTGACAATGTCGTTGACGCCATAATGAAAGTAAAGCCTTATGCGGTGGACGTAAGCAGTGGTGTTGAGACCAATGGCTTTAAGGATTTTGATAAGATGAAAAAATTTGTGGAGAGGGTGAGAGTTTTATGAGCAGTGTACCGGGGAAGTTTGGCATATACGGCGGCCAGTACGTTCCTGAGACGGTCATGAACGCTTTGATAGAGCTTGAGAAGGAATTTAACGCGGCTATAAGAGACGAGAAGTTTATGGAAGAGTACAGGTATTATCTTAGGGAATACGCGGGGAGGCCCACACCACTTTATTACGCTGAAAACCTGACGAAAAAACTGGGAGGAGCCAAGGTATATCTTAAAAGAGAGGACCTTAACCATACGGGTGCTCATAAGATAAACAATGTACTGGGTCAGATACTGCTGGCAAAGCGCATGGGCAAAAAGAAGGTTATAGCGGAGACCGGTGCCGGACAACACGGGGTGGCTACAGCTACCGGCGCTGCCATGTTTGGCATGGAATGCGAGATCTTCATGGGAGAAGAGGATATAAGGAGGCAGGCCCTCAACGTGTTCAGGATGAAACTCCTGGGTGCCAAAGTCACCAGCGTGCACTCTGGGACTGGGACGCTGAAGGACGCTGTAAATGAAGCGATAAGGAATTGGGTTACCCACGTAGAGGATACTTTTTACGTGATGGGATCTGTAGTGGGGCCTCATCCCTATCCTACTATAGTGAGGGATTTTCAAAGGGTCATAGGCGATGAAGCCAAGGCTCAGATACTGGAAAAAGAGGGCAGGTTACCTGATTATGTGATAGCGTGCGTAGGTGGAGGGAGCAACGCTATGGGCATATTTCATCCATTTTTTGAGGATAAAGAAGTAAAGTTGATAGGGGTAGAAGCGGCAGGACAGGGATTGGACACGGGCAAACACGCTGCTACCATGGCTAAGGGCAGTGTGGGCGTTATACACGGCATGAAAACCATGTTATTACAGGACAAAGAGGGCCAGATAATGCCGGTGTATTCTATATCCGCAGGTCTTGATTACCCCGGGGTAGGCCCTGAGCACGCCTATTACAAGGAGATACGACGTGCCGAGTACGTTTCAGCTACGGATAAGGAGGCTGTGGACGCTTTTGTAAAGCTGTCCAGGGTAGAGGGGATAATACCGGCGCTGGAAAGCTCCCACGCGGTAGCATATGCATTAAAGCTGGCCCCCAAGCTTTCTAAGGACAATATCATCATCGTCAACCTGTCAGGTAGGGGAGATAAGGACGTGGAGACGGTAGCAAAAGTACTGGGGGTGGAGATATGAACAGGATAGATGAAAGGTTTAGCCGCCTCATAGCCAGAGGTCAAAAAGCCCTTATCACTTATATCACCGCAGGAGACCCGCATATAGAGTTGACGTATCAGCTGGTCCTGGAGATGGAAAAGGCCGGTGCTGATATGATAGAGCTGGGCATACCATACTCGGATCCTCTTGCCGATGGCCCTGTCATACAGAGGGCCTCAGCGAGGGCTCTTGCCAACGGCGTCAGGATACCGGATATCATGAAGGTGGTAAGGTCTATAAGACAGGTCAGCGATATACCGCTTATATACTTGGTGTATTACAATTCTGTATTTAAATACGGTTTGGAAAGGTTTATAGGGGAAGCAGCAGAGGTGGGTATAGATGGGCTCATAATCCCGGACCTTCCATTAGAAGAAAGAGGAGAGATATACGATATGGTGAGGAAATACGGCGTACACCTTATACCGCTGGTGGCGCCTACTTCCCATCAGAGGATAAAGAAGATAACGGAAAAGGCCGGAGGATTTGTATACTGTGTATCTACTACCGGTGTTACAGGGCAGAGAGAAAAAATGGATACAGATATAAAGAGGTATATGGAGGAAGTGGCATCTTATACAGATCTGCCCAGGGCCATCGGTTTTGGCATATCGGGTCCTGATATGGCAAATTCGCTTAAAGGTTATTGTGAGGGGATAATAGTTGGGAGTGCTGTGGTCAGCGAAATAGAAAAAGGAGGAGACAGCAACGAGCAGATCGTAGAGAACGTCAGGGCGTTGGTTAAGGATTTAAAAGGCGCCTTATAGATATAACTCGGCCCTTTGTTTACCGCTGTGTATCCAGCTGGTAAACATGGGCCAGCCTTCCCGTAATACTTAACGATAGGTAATCGCGACGGATTTGGCTTTGTGAAAAAGAAAAAAAGAGCAAGAGTAAGTTATGGTGAAATAGAAAAAGGAAGAGAGCAAATATTGGCCGAATTTCGCTTAATTTAAGCAAATTTAGGCTTTGAAAATATTTACGCAGTGAGGTAGGATAATATCAGCAACTTAATAAAGTTTTTTTAAAAAGCTTTTATAATGTATAAAAAGGAGAATTTTTGTATGCTGAAGTTAAGCAGAGATGGCATAAAGGTTGCTGATAATTGGAGGCAGATGGGAATAGAGCTCCCGCAATTTGACCGCCAGCACATGATAGCCTTAACATTAGAAAGACCTAGGTGGGTACATTTTGGTGCGGGGAATATTTTCAGGGCATTTATAGCTATGTTACAGCAAGAGCTTTTAAATTCAGGTGAAGTGGATACAGGAGTTATCGCTGTAGAGGGTTTTGATTATGAGATCATTGATAAGATTTACGCACCGCATGACAACTTGAGTTTACTGGTAATAACCAATTCTGACGGCAATTTTGAAAAAAAGGTTATAGGGAGCGTAAGTGAAAGCCTGATAGGAGATCCATCTAAAAAAGGAGACTGGGAGAGGTTAAACGCCATATTTTCAAACCCGTCGCTGCAGATGGTAAGTTTCACCATTACCGAAAAGGGTTATAACCTTAAAAGTAATTCAGGAAAGTATTTGCCCGATGTAGAAAAAGATATATTAGAAGGGCCAAAACACCCCAGAAATATCATAGCGAAAGTTGCGTCCCTGGCTTATACCAGGTACAAAAACGGTAAGTTGCCTGTCGCTTTTGTGAGCATGGACAATTGTTCTGGTAATGGGAAAAGGCTTCACGATGCTGTGGAGGCGATTGCCAGGGAATGGGTAGAAAGAGAGCTTGTCGAAAAGGGGTTTCTCGAGTACATAAATAACCCAGAAAAAGTCACTTTTCCGTGGAGTATGATAGATAAAATAGTGCCAAGGCCCTCTGAAGAGGTAAAAAAGGCGCTAAACCAGATAGGTTTTATGGATACTCAGATTGTGTGCACCGATAAGAATACGTTTATTGCTCCTTTTGTCAATGCAGAGAAACCTCAGTACCTGGTGGTAGAGGATAATTTCCCTAACGGTCGGCCGCCATTGGAAAAAGCGGGGGTTCTTTTCGCTGACAGATCGACGGTAGAAAAAGCTGAAAAAATGAAGGTGTGCACGTGCTTAAATCCCTTGCACACATCTCTGGCGGTTTTTGGATGTTTATTAGGGTATAACCTGATTTCAGAGGAGATGAGAGATCCTCATTTAAAAAGGCTGGTAGAAAAGGTGGGTTATGAAGAGGGAAGGCCTGTGGTGGCTGACCCGGGGATATTGGATCCTGAGAAATTTATAAAAGAAGTTATCGAAGAAAGACTACCTAATCCCTATATACCTGATACCCCTCAGAGGATCGCGACGGATACATCCCAAAAGATAGGCATAAGGTTTGGTGAGACGATCAAAGCTTATTGCGAGAGGCCAGACTTGGATGTAAGAAAACTTAAATACATTCCACTGGTTATAGCCGGTTGGTGTAGGTATTTGATGGGAATTGACGATAGAGGAAACGAAATGGCTTTAAGCCCGGATCCGTTATTGGATACGCTGAGGGCTTGTGTTGCCAATATAAGGCTGGGAAGTAATATCTCACCATGTGACAGTCTGAAGCCGATACTTTCTAATGAGGGTATTTTTGGATTGGACCTTTACAGCGTAGGTCTTGGGGAAAAAATCGAGGGCTACTTTAACGATATGATTTCCGGTGTAGGTGCGGTGAGACGCGCATTGCAAAAACATCTAGGCGTTGACGTAAACCAATAAGTAAAAGAGGAGATGAATAGCTATGAAAATGACGTTTAGGTGGTTTGGCGAAAAGGACGATAGCGTTACTCTGCAGCAGATACGCCAGATACCAGGCGTAAGTGGAGTTGTAGGTGCTTTATTTGACATACCGGTAGGTGAAGTCTGGCCCCTGGACAGAATACTGGAGTTAAAAAAGAAAGTGGAAGCCTATGGGCTAAAACTAGAGGTCATAGAGAGCGTCAATGTCCATGAGGATATAAAGCTAGGTCTTCCCTCCAGGGAAGTTTATATAGAAAATTACATAGAGACCATAAAAAACCTAGGGATCGCAGGCATTAAGGTGGTATGCTATAATTTCATGCCCGTTTTTGACTGGTTAAGATCGGATTTGGCTAGAAAGCTCCCCGATGGTTCGGAGGTCCTCTATTATGATGACAGCGTTATAAAAAATGTGGACCCGGTTAAATTGGTAGAAGATACGGAAAGTGGATCTCGGGGCTTTTCGCTGCCAGGCTGGGAGCCCTATAGGCTAAAGGAATTGAAGAGACTATTTGAGCTGTATGAAGATGTAGACGAAGAAAGGTTGTTTGACAACTTAAAGTATTTCCTGGAGCGGATTATTCCTGTGTGCGAAAAGTACGATGTAAAGATGGCTATACACCCAGACGATCCACCATGGTCTGTATTTGGCTTGCCGAGAATTGTAACTGGCAAAGAAAACCTTGAGAGAATAATAAAACTGGTAGATAGCCCATACAATGGATTAACACTTTGCAGCGGTTCCTTAGGAGCTAATCCTGAAAATAATATACCTGAGCTTGTCAGGTATTTTGGGAAAATAGGGAGGATACATTTTGCCCACGTGAGGAACATAAAGATTTTGTCAGACAAAGTTTTTCATGAGACATCCCATCTTTCGTCGGATGGTTCCTTTGATATGTTTGAGATCATGAAAGCTTATTACGATATAGGGTTTGATGGTTACATGCGCCCCGATCATGGCAGGATGATATGGGGTGAGAAAGCCAGGCCAGGATATGGATTGTACGATAGGGCGCTGGGAGTGGCTTATTTAAACGGGTTGTGGGAAGCTATTTGTAAAATGAATAAATGACTTTAAAAGATTTAAAAGGGGTATGAGGCTTTTAAGCTTCAATACCCCTTTTGTGTTGTTTTCTCTTTTTTCCGTAAGCGTCTGCTGCCTTTAACGCCGACAATACAACCTCAGGAGATATAGGTATGGGTTCATTGTAAATTGTCTCGCCTTCGGCACAAGCGCTCTCCGCTACCTTCATGAGTTCCTCGTCCGAGGCTTTTCCCAGTCCTATGTCTGAAAGGGTTGTTGGAAGTCCCACCGACTCGCAAAAAGAATAAACTTCGTCAATGACGTCAGCGCTTTTGTCAGTCAGAAACAGCGATGCAAGGGTACCGTAGGCCACTTTTTCACCGTGATAATATTTGTGGGTTTGTTCCAGGACAGTTAGCCCGTCGTGTATAGCGTGAGCAGCCGCCAAGCCTCCGCTTTCAAAGCCTATTCCGCTCAACAGGGTATTGGCTTCCACAACCCTTTCTAATGCCGGCGTCACGGTTTTTGCTTCACACGATATCTTTGCCATTGCCCCGTAGTTTATCAGGGTCTCATAGCAAAGCCCAGCCAACGCATATGCCGTCATGGATCCGACTTTGCCTGTCATGTTTGCAGCGTATTTTAGCCTGCAAGATTCTGCTTCAAAATATGTAGACAAGGCATCGCCCATTCCGGATACCAGAAACCTTACCGGGGCATTTGCTATTATGCCCGTATCAACCAGGACTACGTCGGGATTTCGGCGAAGGACGAGATATCTTTTGAATTGACCTTCTTTGGTGTAAATAACTGATAGGGCGCTGCAGGGAGCATCAGTTGAAGCAATGGTAGGTGCGATTATTACGGGGAGGTTGAGGTTGTGTGCAATAGCTTTTGCCGTGTCAAAAGTCTTACCTCCACCTATTCCTATGATTACATTGCATTGGTTAGCGCGGCATATATCTGATAGCCTATCTATTTCCTCGTCCGAGCACTCCCCTCCAAATCGCTCTACGTGTATGTTTATTGATTGCTCTATGAACTGTTTTACATTTACCAGTATATTGTTTAGCACAAACTCATCGCCGATGATTAAAGCTTTATCTCCTAAACGAGCGGCTTCTTCGCCTAATTGAGCGATAACACCCTTCCCCTGAACGTACCTGCCTGGGAAAATAGTAGTAGAAATCGACATTTTAGTTACCTCTTTCTTTTTTCAATATCATTAAAATGTTTTAGCGAGTTCCTGAGCTCGCTTAATCGCGTCTGATACTATTTTTTCCACATCTTCTCCTATTATATCCAACTTTTCTGCTGCGATGGTTTGTACTTCAATGCCCATAAACCCAAATATTGTCTTTATGTATCTGTTTGCCATTTCAAATTCTGCAGAGGGTCCCTGAGTGTATTCACCGCCAGTAGCCATGATGTGAACGGCTTTTTTGCCTTTCATCAACCCTATAGGCCCTTGGTCTGTATACTTGAACGTTATACCTGATACTGTAATGTAGTCGATGTAGGCTTTTAAAATGGAGGGAATGCCCAAGTTCCACATAGGAGCAGCTATAACGTACTTGTCGGCTTCTGCAAACTGATATGTGTATTTTAATATCGGATGGTCTTTAGAGCTGTCAGTTTTGGGCCCAAATATACTATTGATGTCCTCCAGCGTCAAAAACCGCATTTTTTCTTTGTACAGATCTAAAGTAATTATCTCATCTTGAGGGTTATATTCCCTATAGGTTTCTATAAATTTCTCAGATATCCTGAATGTCCTTGATACATCGTCACTTTTGGGGTTTGCTTTGATGTACAATAATTTGCTCATATTTGATCTCCTTTCGCATGAAAAATTTCTGGTTTAAAAATTGACTTTTTCAAGTACTTTACCAGTTATGTCGAATAAAAATCCTTCGCCGTGCTCTATGTAAAACACCTCAAAGGATGGGTTGTCCGCTGATTTATAAATAGCTTTTATGCTTGGGTTTTTATCTAGGACTGCCTGCTTTAAATTTAAGTCATCAGTAAACACCACTTTGCCTGATAACCTGACGCTGATCATATCACTGGATGTGCTTGTAAATTCGGCATACGGGTTTTTTTGCAACTCTTTATATACATTTTTAGTATTAGATGTGCAAAAATAAAATTTACCACCTTGTTCAAACTGAAACTGCCATGGCCTTACCCGGGGCTTTCCATCGTCTACAGTAGCAAAAGCGCCATTGGGGTTTTGAGTCAAGAACTTAACTATTTCTTCCATCTTTTGTACCTCCACCCATTGATATTCTTTTGATTTTCTAATAAAATGATATCGAATAATATTATTTTTTACAAGTACAACAATTTTTTATTCGTAGTATAAAAAAACGTACTATAAAGAGGTGTAAAAATGGAATTAAGAAAAGAATTGTTAAATGCAAAATGCCCTATAGCTGTAACTCAATGCGTAGTTGCTGGCAAATGGAAGCTGGTCATAATATGGCAGCTTAGAGAAGGGCCTAAGCGATTTAATGAGTTAAAAAGGCTTTTGCCAGATATAAGGCAAGGGTACTTGACGCAGCAGTTAAGGGAATTGGAGAGGGATGGCCTTATACACAGGGAAGTGTATAACGTGGTGCCGCCCAAAGTGGAATACTCGTTGACTGAAATAGGCATTAAATTTCTGAAGATCATGGATAAAATGTATGAATGGGGCAGCGAATACATTAAATTTTTAGAAAAAGAAATCAACCTTAACAATAAACCAGTTTAACTTGTTTTTTTCTCAGGAATTCTTCCCAATCGTTTGACAGCTTTCTGTCTGTAAAAACATAGTGCACTTTGTCGAAGTCCAGCATTTTAACAAAAGAGGACTTGTCAAATTTAGTATGATCCACCAGCATAAAGACCTCTTCGGCAGATTGGACCATGGCTTTTTTTACTTCTGCTTCTCGTTCGTTGGATTCAGTGATTCCCTTTTCCATGTCAAATCCCTTACAGGATATTATGGCTTTGTTAACGTAGTAGTTTTTTAAAGCTTTTTCAGCCAGATGGCCCACTAAAGAGAGGGAATTAACTTTGAGCTCACCGCCTGTGGATATGACTTTACAGTCTTTAGCATTGGCCAGCTCCAAGATTATCTTCTCGGAGTTGGTGATAACCGTCATTTTTTTCTTGAATTTTATCTGCTTTGCCACCTGTAGCACTGTAGAACTGGAGTCAAGCATTAATGTCTCGCCGTCCTCTATAAACTGCGCTACTTTTAACCCTATTGCCTGTTTTCCCTCTATATTTGTTATCTCTCTTATGATAAGAGGTAGATCCACATTGGTGTTATCGTTTATTACAGCTCCACTATAAGTTCGCTTTAATATCCCCTCTTTTTCTAATTTTTCTAAATCGCGCCTTATGGTTTCTTCGGTCACGTTGAACAGCTTGCTTAATTCAGGTACTACCACGCTCTGTTTTTCCTGAAGCAAATCCACGATTTTTTTTCTGCGCTCTATAGGAAGCATCCTCTATTCCTCCACCATGGCAATATTTAAAATTGTTTCGTGTATTTATTCTAATTTAAATATGACAGAGTGTCAATACATGTTTAATGCTAAAGCCTTGACATCAAAAATATTTGCTGATATAATAAAGAAAAACAAAGAAAAATAAATATAAACAAATATAATCAAAAATATATCAATATAATTCAACAATCAAAAGGGGGCTTATAGGTGCTTTCAGAATACGAGGTTAAAAAACAGATATGCGACATAGGTAAACGCATATACGCCAATGGCTTTGTTGCAGCAAATGACGGCAATATATCTGTTAGGATAAGTGAAGACGAGGTAATAACCACGCCCACAGGGGTTAGCAAGGGATTTATGACCCCTGACATGCTCGTCAAGATAAACACGAAAGGCGAGGTCTTATCTGCATCAGGAGGTTATAAACCGTCTTCGGAGATAAAAATGCACTTGAGGGTTTATAAAGAGAGGCCTGATGTAAAAGCTGTTGTCCATGCTCATCCGCCCTTTGCCACAGGTTATGCTATTGTAGGCATACCCCTGACCAAGCCTATAATGCCAGAGGCTGTTATCTCCTTAGGGTGTGTGCCGATAGCAGATTATGGAACCCCTTCTACCGAGGAGATTCCTGACGCCATATCCAAGTATCTCCAAAATTTCGATGCGCTTTTACTGGAAAATCATGGGGCTTTGACCTATGGCCCTGATCTTATCACAGCTTATTATAAAATGGAATCTTTGGAGTTTTATGCTAAACTCACATTTATAACCACACTTCTGGGGGGACCCAAGGAATTATCTGACAATCAGGTATCCAAGCTTTACGAGATAAGGAATAAGCTTGGGGTGCCAGGCAGGCATCCTGGAGAGTTGTGCAATTCCCTTGAATGTAAATTTCGCTCTGATTCCAGGAATAGCGATCAGGATGACCTGTCCCAGTTGGTAGATATTATCACCAAAAAAGTATTGGAAGAGCTGAAGAAGAGTTGAAAAGTAAAAGAGGAATGAAAAATGAGGCGCTCAAAGAGATTTGAGGTGTTGGATAAAAGGCCTATAAACCAAGATGCTTTTATTAAAGAGTGGCCTGAAAAGGGCTTTATAGCTATGAGCAGCCCTTATGATCCCAAACCGTCTATTAAGGTACAAGGGGACCGGATAGTGCAGATGGACGGAAAACAAAGAGATCAGTTTGACTTTATAGACGCGTTTATAGCTGATCACGCCATAAACGTAAAACAGGTTGAAGAATCCATGGGCAAAGATTCTCTTGAGATCGCTCGGATGCTGGTGGACATACACGTGAGCAGGGACGCCATTGTGAAACTGGTTTCAGGTATGACTCCTGCTAAAATTGTGGAAGTGGTAAATCACTTAAACGTGGTAGAGATGATGATGGCGATGCAAAAGATGAGAGCCAGGAAGATCCCAGCCAATCAGGCGCATATAACCAATTTAAAGGATAACCCGGTCCAAATTGCGGCGGACGCCGCTGAAGGCGCTTTAAGAGGCTTCAGAGAGCTGGAGACGACGGTGGGAGTGGCCAGGTACGCGCCTTTTAACGCTATCGCGCTGCTTATCGGCTCTCAGGTAGGGGGAAGAGGGGTGCTCACCCAGTGCGCGGTAGAGGAAGCCACAGAGCTGGAGTTGGGCATGCGAGGATTTACCACGTACGCTGAAACCATATCGGTATACGGTACAGAAAGCGTCTTTATAGATGGGGATGACACGCCGTATTCCAAAGCTTTTCTCGCGTCGGCGTATGCTTCCAGGGGACTTAAAATGAGGTTTACGTCGGGAACGGGTTCAGAGGTCCTTATGGGCAACGCCGAAGGCAAATCTATGTTGTATCTAGAGACGAGGTGCCTTATGGTTACAAAAGGCGCAGGGGTGCAGGGTATTCAAAACGGGGCTATAAGTTGTATAGGCATTACCAGTTCCGTTCCCTCGGGCATCAGGGCTGTTTTAGCTGAAAACCTTATCGCTTCTATGTTGGACCTGGAAGTAGCCTCAGGTAACGACCAGACCTTTTCCCATTCTGACATAAGGAGGACGGCCAGAACGATGATGCAGTTTTTGCCCGGCACAGACTTTATATTTTCAGGTTACAGCGGCACGCCCAATTACGACAACATGTTCGCAGGTTCTAATTTTGACGCCGAAGACTTTGACGACTACAACGTATTGCAGAGGGATCTGAAGGTAGATGGGGGTTTGAGGCCGGTAAAAGAGGAAGACGTTGTAAGAGTAAGGAGAAAAGCTGCAAAGGCTCTGCAGGCTGTCTTCAGGGAATTGGATCTGAGCGTGATAACCGACGAAGAGGTAGAGGCTGCGGCGTACGCCCATGGCAGCAAAGATATGCCGGAGAGGGATGTCCTTTCAGATCTTACGGCCATTGAAGACATGATGAAGAGGGGTATAACGGGTATAGACGTAGTAAAAGCGCTTTACAGGTCAGGGTTTGAGGACGTGGCTGAAAGCGTGCTAAATATGCTAAAGCAGCGAATCACAGGAGATTACCTTCAGACCTCGGCGATACTGGACGAAGACTTTAACGTCATAAGCGCTGTAAATTGCCCTAATGACTACATGGGTCCTGGAACTGGTTACAGGATAAGCGAGAAAAGGTGGAATGAGATAAAGAACATTCCCCATGTCATCAACCCCGATGAAATATAGGGCGGTGAAAATATGTACATTGATGAAGACCTCGTAAGGGAAGTAACCCGTCGGGTATTAGAAGAACTAAATAAGGGTGCTATTCGGGATTTTAAAGATATAGGCATTGCAGCTCAGGGTAGCGACGTAAAAGAGGTAGTAATAGGGATAGGTCCGGCTTTTGGGATTTATATAAAGAAGACGTTAAATGGTTTGGACCACAAAAGCGTTATTAAGGAGATCATAGCAGGTATAGAAGAAGAAGGAATGGTGCCAAGGGTGGTGAGGGTGGTTAAAACTTCAGATGTCGCCTTTATAGGTAAGGAGGCAGCAATGTTAAGCGGTTCGGGAGTGGGTGTAGGCATTCAATCCAAAGGCACTACTGTCATACATCAGAGGGATTTGTACCCTCTAAGCAATTTAGAACTTTTTCCCCAGGCTCCTTTGCTTACCCTGGAAACCTATAGAGAGATAGGAAAAAACGCGGCCCGTTACGCTAAAGGCATGGTAGTAAAACCTATAGCGGTTCAAAACGACTATATGGTAAGGCCGAAGTACCAGGTCAAAGCTGCTATCATGCATATCAAGGAAACCGAAAAGGTGGTAAAAGGTGCTCCTTCTCGGGATGTAGAGCTTAGATTTTAAATATAAAAGGGGGAATACTATGGCGGAGTACCCTCTTTCCAGGAGCGATTTCGGCGATATAAAGTCCAGAACAGGAAAACCTTTAAGTGAGATCAATATGGACAATGTCTTAAAAGGGAAAATAGGTTTAGAGGACATTAAAATATCAAAAGAGACGTTGCTTAAACAGGGGGAGATAGCGGAGCGACACGGAAGACCACAGCTTAGGAAGAACTTTGAAAGAGCCGCGGAACTCATAGATGTGCCGGATGAAGAGATATTGAGGATATACAATAGCCTTAGGCCTTATAGGTCCACAAAAGAAGAGTTGATAAGGATAGCGCAAGAGCTAAAAGATAGGTATAATGCTGTAAATTGTGCACAGTTGGTCCTGGAGGCTGCAGAGGTTTACGAAAAAAGAGGCATATTTAGATCTTAATTTTAAAAGGGGTTTAAAGATGAAGCTCATAGCGGGAGTGGACATAGGGAATTCTACAACAGAGGTGTGCATTGCGTCCCTGGACGAGTATCAAAGAGTAAAGTTTTTGAGCAGTGCTCTGGTGGCTACTACGGGTGTAAAAGGGACTAAAGATAATGTCACTGGCATATTAAGGGCGCTATCAATGGCGTTGAATAAAGTAGGAAAGAAGGTCTCAGACCTGGATGCGATACTCTTAAATGAAGCGGCCCCTGTGGTATGCGATACGGCCATGGAAACCATAACGGAGACTATTATAACTGATTCCTCTGTGATAGGTCATAACCCATCGACACCGGGAGGGGTTGGGTTAGGTGTAGGCGTTACGATAGACGTGCGCAATCTGACGTCGGCGGGGAAAAATAAAAAATACATAGCGGTGATTCCCGGCGATGTGAGTTATGAGGATGCTGCAAAGGCTTTAAACGACGCTTTTGACAGAGGTATTGTTGTCAGTGCTGCTATTGTGCAAAAGGACGAGGCTGTGCTTATATGCAACAGGATAAAAAAAATGATACCTATTGTAGACGAGGTTAAACACATAGACAGAGTGCCCCAAGGAGCTGTGGCGGCTGTAGAAGTGGCTTCTCCTGGCCGCACCATAAGCACCCTGTCAAATCCTTATGGGATAGCTTCAATATTTAGTTTAACCCCAGAAGAGACAAAATATACAGTGCCCATAGCGAAAAGCCTTATAGGCAAGAGATCAGCGGTAGTCATAAGGACACCTGAAGGTGGAGTAAAAGAACAGGTAGTGCCTGCGGGTTCGCTGTATATAAGAGGAGGCAGTGGCTCTGTCAAAGTAAGTGTGGAATCAGGGGCAGAGGAAATTATGAAGGCCTTAGAGAGCGTACAGCCCTTGGAAGATGTAGAAGGGGAAGTGGGCACTAATGTAGGGACAATGATCCATAGGGTGAAAAATTCTATGGCGAGTTTAACGGGACAGAGTGCCAGTAAGATAAAGATAAAAGACCTACTGGCAATAGATACTGTTGTGCCTGTAAGAGTTCGGGGCGGTGTGGCTGGAGAAACGTCCATGGAAAAAGCTGTAGCCATTGCGGCAATGGTAAAGACAGATAGACTGCCTATGATGGATGTGGCGGAATATCTTAAAGGCAAAACCGGCGTGTTTGTAAAAGTGGCAGGGGTTGAAGCCGTTATGGCTGCACTGGGCGCTTTAACTACTCCGGGTACTGAGTTACCTCTTGCGATACTGGATGTAGGAGGAGGCTCTACCGATGCCGCAATAATAGATCAGAAAGGTATAGTAAGGTCGGTACACCTGGCGGGAGCAGGGGACCTGGTTACCATGTTGATAAATACGGAGCTGGGATTGGGCGATAGGTTTATAGCCGAAGAAGTAAAAAAGAACCCGGTGGCTAAGGTGGAGAGCCTTTTTCACATAAGGATGGAAAGCGGTGAGATAAGGTTTTTTGACAGGCCTTTAAATCCAAGGTACTACGGCAGGATAGTTGCGTTAAGAAGAGAGGACATGATACCTCTTCCTAGAGAAGACCTTACGTTGGAAAAAGTAGTACAGGTAAGGCGGCAGGTTAAGTACCAGGTATTTGTCCACAATGCCATAAGGGCGTTGCGGCAGATAGCCCCTCAAAACAACTTAAAAAATATTTCCAACGTCGTTATGGTGGGTGGCTCTGCGCTGGATTTTGAAATACCTGAGATGATATTGCAAGAGCTTTCCCGCTACAACATCGTAGCAGGGAGGGGCAATATACGCAACTGCGAAGGCCCAAGGAATGCCGTGGCAACGGGGCTTGTCATGTCGTATGTAGGGTGATTTTATGGAGTTTACAAAGCCTTTGATCATAATATACGCTGGCGACGGCACCTGTGAGATGCTCGCAGAAGTAAAAGCGGGTATCGAGGAAGAAGGGGCCCTATGCCAGGTGCAGCGGTGCGATCTTGGCGATACCAGAGAGATGGCATACAGGGCAGCTAAAAGGTCTGTACTGGGGATAGGTATAGGTGTAGCTCAGGAAGGAGTATGCGTACATTGTAAGGAGTTAGAGCGAGATAACCCTCTTTTCGAAGTTAAAAAATATAACCGCGATGCCTTGAGGATTATGGGCATCAATGCTGCGAGGTACGCGAAAGGCTTGCCTTTCAAAATATTAGAGAATTGATTGCAAGCCAGTAAAGGAGGATTGGTATGGCAGGTATTAGAGAAGAGGATATAGAGCTCATCGTGAGGCGCGTCTTATCTAATCTGGATTTAAAAAATCTTAAAGCAGCTGTAAAAAAAGACATAGGCGTGTTTGAAGATATGAAACAAGCCATATCGGCTGCTAAAAAAGCTCAAAAAGAACTTAAATCCATGTCTATTGAATTCAGGGAAAAGATCATACAGAACATCAGAAAAAAGACCTTGGAGAACGCGAGGATAATGGCGGAAATGGGCGTTCAGGAGACGGGAATGGGAAAGGTAGAGCACAAGGTCTTAAAGCATGAGCTGGTGGCCAGAAAAACCCCGGGAACAGAAGACATAATTACCACGGCGTGGTCAGGGGACAAAGGGCTAACCTTAGTGGAAATGGGCCCATGGGGTGTAATCGGTGCTATAACCCCTTCTACAAACCCCAGCGAAACCGTCATATGCAACAGCATAGGCATGATAGCCGCGGGAAATTCAGTGGTGTTTAACCCTCACCCAGGAGCTGTAGGCGTGTCTAATTACGCGGTAAGGTTGATCAATGAGGCTGTAGTAGAAGCGGGAGGGCCGCCAAACCTCGCTGTATCTGTGGCTAAGCCTACTCTGGAGACAGCTGAAATAATGTTCAAACACCCGGATATAAATCTCCTGGTAGCTACGGGGGGACCGGGAGTGGTGACAGCAGTGCTGTCTACAGGTAAAAGGGCTATAGGTGCCGGCGCGGGGAATCCGCCCGTGGTGGTAGATGAAACCGCTGACATCAGGAAAGCGGCCAAGGATATAGTAGACGGTGCTACTTTTGACAACAACCTGCCGTGTATAGCCGAAAAAGAGGTCATAGCGGTAAACAAGGTCGCCGATGAGTTGATCTACTATATGAAGCAGAATGGCTGCTATATGGCATCTAAAGAAGAGATTGAGGAATTAAAAGCTATGGTACTACAGACAAGGGACGGTAAGTATTATCTTAACAGAAAATGGGTAGGAAAAGATGCCAGCACGCTCTTAAAGGGCATAGGCGTCGATGTAGACGATAAGGTGCGCTGCATAATATTTGAAGCTACTAAGGACCATCCTTTTGTAGTAGAAGAGCTGATGATGCCAATTCTTGGTATAATCAGGGCAGAAAACGTAGATGAGGCCATCGCTATTGCCGTGGAATTAGAGCACGGCTTCAGGCATTCGGCGCACATGCATTCTAAAAACGTGGATAATCTCACCAAGTTTGCACGGGCAATTGATACCGCGATTTTTGTTAAAAATGCACCTTCTTATGCGGCCATAGGTTTTGGAGGGGAGGGGTATTGCACGTTTACCATCGCCAGCAGGACAGGTGAAGGCCTGACTTCAGCCAGGACGTTTACAAAGAGCAGGAGATGCGTTCTAGCCGATGGGCTTTCTATCAGATAGGAGGGATGATTGTGGAAATAAATGATATAAATATAGAGGAAATAGTGAGGAAGGTGTTGAGCAACTTAAAGGGAGAGGCAAAAGAGGAAATACCTTCATCTGTATCACCTTCAGCAATCCCGCAGACGTGTAGGGCTGCGGTGCTAACCGGTATAAAAAGTATACAGGTCAGAGAATATCCTATACCTGAAATTGGCGACGACGAGATGCTGGTTAAAGTAGAGGGATGTGGCATATGCGGTACTGACGTCCACGAGTATAAGGGAGATCCTTTTGGCCTTATTCCCGTTGTTCTAGGCCATGAGGGCACTGGAGAAATAGTGAAGATAGGTAAAAATGTTAAGAGGGATTCAGCAGGCAATGATGTAGGTGTAGGGGACAAAATAGTAACATGCGTTGTACCATGTGGGCATTGCGATGTATGCCTAAATCACCCTGATAAGGTCAACCTATGTGAAAACACCAAGATATACGGATTGATTCCCGACGACGAATACCATCTTAACGGTTGGTTTGCCGAATACCTGGTTATAAGGAAAGGCTCTACGTTTTTTAAGGTAAACGATTTGAGCCTGGATTTGAGGCTATTGATAGAGCCTTCGGCGGTGGTGGTACACGCTGTTGAACGGGCTAAATCCACAGGGCTTATAAAGTTCAACAGCAAGGTACTGGTGCAGGGGTGTGGTCCCATAGGCCTTTTGCTCATAGCTGTGGTGAGGACTTTAGGAGTGGAGAACATCATAGCCATAGATGGGAATGAGAAGAGGCTGGATTTTGCCAGAAAGCTGGGCGCCAGTCACACCATTGACTTTACCAGGTACAGCGACGTCGAGGGACTCGTAGAAGCAGTAAAAGAGGCTACGGGAGGAAAAGGCGCTGATTTTGCGTTTCAGTGTACCGGTGTTCCGGCGGCAGCGGCTAACATATGGAAATTCGTTAGGCGAGGAGGCGGATTGTGCGAGGTTGGATTTTTCGTCAACAACGGCGAATGCCAGATAAACCCTCATTTCGATATATGCAACAAGGAGATCACAGCCGTAGGTTCCTGGACGTATACGCCTCAGGATTACCTCACAACCTTTGATTTTCTCAAAAGGGCAAAAGGTATAGGGCTTCCCATTGAAGAGATCATAACCCACAGGTTTTGCCTGGATGAGATGAATAAGGCCATGGAAGTCAACATGAGGCAAGAGGGGATAAAGGTAGTGTACATCAACGATAGGTTTTAGGTGATGTAAATGCAAGCCGTAGGATTTATCGAGGTATACGGATTGGTAGCGGCGTTTGTGGCAGCGGATGCCGCTTGTAAGGCAGCCAATGTGACCATAGAATCCTTTGACAACAATAAGCCGCAAAACGCCGATAAACTACCTGTGCCTTTGGTTATAATTGTGAAAATTCGCGGTAGCCTGGAAGACGTGAAAACTGCTTTAACTGCCGCTGTAGAAGCAGCGAACAAAGTATCTGGCGTGGTGACAAGTCACGTCATTCCCAGGCCGGAAAGGGATACAGAAAAGCTCTTAAAGTTGAATTGCCTCAGTAGGGGCAAGTGAGAAATAAATTTTAATGAAAAAGGAGGATTTATCATGCAGGAAGCATTGGGCATGATTGAGACAAGGGGTCTGGTTGCGGCTATCGAAGCGGCGGATGCCATGGTGAAAGCCGCAGATGTTACGCTTATAGGTACTGAGAAAATCGGTTCAGGGTTGGTGACAGTCATGGTGAGAGGCGACGTGGGAGCAGTTAAGGCGGCTACAGAGGTAGGCGCTAGCGCCGCTTCCAAGCTGGGAGAGATCATAGCCGTACACGTTATACCAAGGCCTCATACTGATGTAGAGAAGATCCTTCCCACTTTAAAGTGATTTCGTCTTTATCGGAGTGCAAAACATGAATGCAATAGGCCTTATAGAGATCACAGGATTGGTTGCAGCTATTGAGGCATTAGACGCCATGTTAAAGGCGGCTGATGTGGAGTTTTTGACGTGGGAGAAAAGGTTGGGGGGTAGGCTTGTCACAGTAATCGTAAAAGGGGAGGTTTCAGCGGTGCAAGAAGCTATCTCAACGGGCAAGGTAAGAGCTGATGAGATCACCCGTGCGGTTGCCTGGGCTGTTATACCAAGCCCCCATCCTGAGACGATGAGAATGATAAGCATAAGTGCATCTAAAATATCTAACAACAGATTGGGTGGTATAAATGAGTTCTGAGGCAAAGGAAAAAGACAAAAAGGCGAAAGACGTTGAAGGGCCTAAAGACGATAAAGGCCATGAAAAAGAACTTATAAAGGAGGTACGTAACGTGGAACAGCAAGCATTAGGTATGGTGGAGACGAGAGGGCTGGTGGCTGCTATTGAGGCGGCGGACGCTATGGTGAAGGCTGCAAACGTCACCCTTTTGGGCAGTGAGAAGATCGGCTCAGGATTGGTGACGGTTATGGTGCGGGGTGACGTAGGCGCTGTCAAGGCGGCAGTGGAGACAGGGGCAAAGGCGGCTGAAAAGTTAGGCGAGCTGGTAGCAGTGCATGTAATACCCAGGCCTCACAGTGATGTAGAAAAGATATTGCCTTCTGCAAGGTAGTGTGATAGTGGATGGAGGAATGGCTGGTAGAGCTGGTGACAAAGGCCGTAAAAGAGACGCTGGCTCAAAGAACTGGATTAAAGATACCTGTTGCTGTGTCAGCGCGCCATGTTCACCTTTCGAAGCAACATTTTGAAATGCTTTTTGGAGAAGGATACGAGCTTAAAAAGAAAAAGGAACTTATGGGTGGCCAGTTTGCGGCGGAGGAATGTGTAACCGTTGTAGGAAAGAAACTCAGCGCCATAGAAAACGTGAGGATTGTGGGGCCTTTGAGAAAGTTTACACAGGTAGAGGTATCCAGAACCGACGCTGTAAAGCTGGGCTTGGATCCACCTGTAAGGGAGTCAGGCAAAATAGAAGGTTCGGCACCTATAACGATAGTAGGGCCTAAAGGTGCGGTGTCTTTAAATGAGGGCTGCATTATTGCCAGCAGGCACATTCACATGTCATTGGAGGATGCCGAAAGGTTTGGGGTGTCTGATAACCAAAAGGTGTCAGTTAAGGTTTTTGGAGAAAGAGGTGGCATCCTCCACAATGTGCAGGTTAGGGTTGACAAGGCGTTTACCCTTGAGATGCACATTGATACCGATGAAGCTAATGCCTTAGGTATTACGAGCGGTTCCCTTGTGGAGATATTAAAATGATATTAGGAGATGAAGGCGTTGATAATTGCAAAAGTAGTGGGAACTGTTATTTCAACGCGCAAAAACAGCAACCTTGTAGGCAACAAGTTTTTGATCGTTGAACCGATAGATGAGATGAATTTTAAAAGTAAAAGCAGGATTGTGGCTGTGGACAACGTGGGAGCTGGTGTAGGCGAAATTGTACTGGTGGTTTTTGGGAGTGCAGCGAGAGTTGGTTGCAATGCGCAGAGCGCCCCAATAGATGCGGCGGTAGTAGGCATTGTGGACAACATAAAAGACGTGATAATAAATGAATGAGTATTGCTTGAGGTGATTTTATACCATGCTTTTAGAAGAGCTTAAAAGCATCGTATTCAACAATGGCATTGTAGGCGCTGGAGGAGCGGGCTTTCCTACCCATGAAAAGCTGGCCGGTGGCATAGAAGCCGTTATATTAAATGGCGCTGAGTGTGAACCGCTTCTCAGGGTAGATAGACAACTATTGGCACGGCATACTGATGACATTTTAAAGGCATTGCATTTGATAGTGGAGGCCTCAGGAGCTGAAAAGGGAATTGTGGCGTTAAAAGACACCTATACTGCCGCGATTTACGCTGTAAAAAAAGCGATAAAGAAATATCCTAAACTGGAGATTAAGATTTTACCAGATGTGTATCCAGCAGGGGATGAAGTGGTGCTGGTTTATGAAGCTACCGGTAGGATCGTTCCAGAAGGGTCTATACCTATCTCGGTGGGTGTGGTAGTGGTTAACGCAGAAACGGCTCTTAATGTATACAGAGCTGCTTACCTGAATTTACCTGTAACTGACAAATACGTGACAGTCACAGGGGCTGTTAAAAACCCTGTTACTTTTAAAGTACCTATAGGCACTACCGTAGGTGAACTTATAGAGCAGGCCGGAGGAGCTACAGAAACCGACTATAAGGTCATAATGGGTGGTCCCATGATGGGGAGTGTGGTTAGCGAAAATATACCAGTGACAAAAACCACCAAGGCTGTAATAGTGCTCCCCAGCGACCACCCAGTGGTTTTAAAAAAGCAGGCAAATATAAAGGTGAGCGTTAAGCGGGCAATGTCAGCCTGTTCTCAATGCCAGATGTGCACGGACTTGTGCCCAAGGCATCTGTTGAGCTATTCTATAAAGCCCCATAAGGTTATGAACGCTGTGGCCCACGGAATCACGGCTGATGTCGAGGCTTATACATCTACCATGTCGTGCTCGGAGTGCGGCCTTTGCGAGATGTATTCATGTCACCAAAGTTTAGCTCCTAGATCTATTATAAAAGAGGTTAAAGCTTTATTGAGGCAAAACGGCGTTAAAAATCTCCACAGAAAAAGACATCAGAGTGCTCATCCTTTCAGGCAAGACAGAATGGTGCCGATGGAAAGGCTTATCTCGCGCTTGGGGTTGGATAGGTACAACGTTGATGCACCGGTATTTGACGGTAAGTTTAAGCCATGGAAGGTATGCATCCCGCTAAGTCAGCATGTGGGAGTGCCTGCCGAGGCTGTGGTAAAAGCAGGAGATGTGGTTGAGAAAGGTGATTTGATCGCAAATGTCCCTGAAGGCAAACTGGGAGCCAAGGTACATGCCAGCATAGACGGAGTTGTAACAGCGGTAGACAAACGCGGCATCACCATAGAGTCGAGAGGTGAAGGGCAATGGATAAAGCAATCGGATTAGTAGAGTACAAATCTGTAGCCACGGGAATTACTGCCGCCGATCAGATGGTGAAAGTCGCCGATGTAGAGATAATAGAAGCGCAAACGGTGTGTCCAGGTAAGTATATTGTGATGATTTGCGGCAAGTTGAGCGCTGTAATTGCCGCCGTGGAAAAAGGTGAAAGGGAATTTTCTGAGGATGTAATAGACAGCTTTGTCCTCGGGAACCCTCATGAGGCCATATTTAAGGCTTTGAACGGCACATCGGAAATAAATGACGTTGAAGCACTGGGTATAATAGAGACATTTTCCGTTGCGTCTATCATTGTAGCCGCTGACGCCGCAGCTAAGGCGGCAAAAGTCAACCTTATAGAGATCAGGGTTGCCAGGGGGATGTGCGGCAAGTCTTACCTGTTGCTGACAGGGGAGCTGGCGGCAGTACAAGCGGCAATCGATGCAGGGTACAAAAAGGCCTCGGAAAGTGGGATGTTATTGAATAAAACTGTAATTCCAAACCCGGACAAGAAAATATGGGAAAAAATAATATAAAATAGTACTTAAAAAATAAAAAAACAAAAAAAATCAAAAATAAAGAAGGAATTTTAGAAATAATGTCGAATATATATAAACAAAGGCACAAGATAATAACATAGAAAATGATTTCTATTGGGGTGATGATGTGAAGAAAGTAACGATAAAGGAGGTGGCAGAGAGAGCAAATGTTTCCATAGCTACTGTATCAAGGGTGTTGAATAACAATTATCCTGTTAGCAAAGAATTGAAAACAAAAGTTTTAAAAGCTATAGAAGAACTAGATTTTCAACCTAATGGACTTGCCCGATGCTTAAAGAAAAATACTACTCATATGATTGGAGTGGTGGTACCAGATATTGCTAACCCTTTCTTTATGGATGTTGGAAAAGGCTTAGAAGGTGTAGTGAGTAAAAAAGGCTATGTGATTATTTTATGCAACACAGACGAAAATGTTGTGAAAGAATATAATTCATTGAAAACCCTTGTTGAAAAGAGGGTCGATGCTATTGTACTTTCTACTTGTAACAGCAATAACCAATATATAAATGATATCGTAAAAAAAGGTGTTCCTTTGCTTTTAGTCGATAGAAGAATAAAAGGAGTTAATACGGACGTAATTGTAAATGACAATTACGGCAGTTCTTATATGCTTACAAAGTATTTGATCCAAAATGGACATAAGGATATATGTATTGTTAATGGCTCGCTAAGCGTCAGTACTGGATATGAGAGGTTCTGTGGCTTTAAGGCTGCTATGGAGGAATTTGGTATACCTATAAAGGATGAGTTTGTTTTAAACGGAAATTTTAAAGCGAAGATTGCTTACAGAGAAATAAAAAAATTACTTAAATCAAATAAAAGACCTACTGCTATTGTTGCGGCTAACAATTTAATGGCCGAAGGAATAATGGAGGCTTTGCAGGAAGAAAATTTAGCAGTTCCCGATGATATCTCCCTGGTTTGTTTTGAGAAAATCAGAAATCAAAGGCTGGTGAAGCCAAAGCTTACCTATATTAATCAGAATGGTTTTTTAATGGGCGAGAAAGCAGGAGAGATTGTGTTAGAGATATTAGAAAACAAATCAAAAGACAAGACCAGAAAGATTAAAGAAGTTATTTTAGTGTCTGATTTGATTGTTAAAGAATCTGTAAAATGTCTAAAATAGTTTATTTTTAAATAAATAGAAAACATTTTCTATATCGAGGAGATGTATATGGAAGAAAAGACAATTTTAAGAATGGAAAACATCAACAAGTCTTTTCCAGGTGTTAATGCACTAAAAAACGTTTGTTTTGAGTTGAGAAAAGGCGAGATACACGCATTGCTAGGAGAAAATGGAGCTGGAAAATCGACGCTGATGAAGATCTTAGCCGGGGTTTACCCTAAAGACAGTGGAAGGATAATACTTTACGATAAAGAGGTTGAAATAACGAATCCTAAGATGGCACAAGATTTAGGAATCTCTATAATATTCCAAGAATTTAACTTGCTACCTCACCTAACTGTTGCCGAGAATATATTCATAGGGCGAGAGCCTAAAAGCAATGTACTCTCCGGCTTTATCGACGATAATAAGATGAATAAAGATGCCCAGAAAATATTAGATACCTTAAATCTCAACATAAAACCTACTGAATTGGTCAGAAACTTGAGTGTCGCTGAACAGCAGATGGTGGAGATAGCAAAAGCTCTTTCTATGGATGCAAAGATCCTCATCATGGATGAACCTACAGCAGCGCTTACCGAAAGTGAGATAGAAAAGCTTTTCGAAATAATGAAGCAATTAAAACAACAGGGCGTGGCCATTGTATATATTTCTCACCGTATGGAAGAGATTAATGTTATTTGCGATAGGGTTACGGTCATGAGGGATGGGGAGTACATTAAGACCCTAAATTTAAAAGATACGAATATAGATGAACTCATAACGTTGATGGTAGGAAGAAGTCTAAAGGAAAAATTCCCCAAACATCAGTGTAAAAGAGGTAAAAAGATATTGGAAGTAAAAAATTTGACTCGTGAAAAGGTTTTAAAGAACGTAAGTTTTGAGCTCTACGAAGGTGAGATACTTGGCATTGCGGGCCTTATGGGTGCAGGAAGAACAGAATTAGCCAGGGCATTATTTGGTGCAGACAAGTTTAAAGAAGGAGAAATCATACTGGATGGCAAGAGCATTAAGATTAACAATCCATGCGATGCTATAAAAAATGGAATAGGCTATATAAGTGAAGACCGCAAACGCGAAGGTGTTTTACTGAGTTTACCTGTAGATCAGAATATTACCCTGGCCTCTCTTGACAATATATGCAGCAAAGCCTGGGTAATTGATTACAAAAAAGAAAAAGAGGTAGCCCAGTCATTTGTAAAAAGCTTAAAGATTAAAACTCCGAGTCTATCCCAGAAAGTGAAGAACTTAAGCGGTGGTAACCAGCAAAAGGTTGCACTGGCCAAGTGGCTGAATATAAGCAATCTCAGGGTGCTGATCTTTGATGAACCTACTAGGGGAATAGACGTAGGTGCTAAAGTTGAAGTTTACAACCTCATGAATCAGTTACTGGATCAGGGGATTGGAATAATTATGATATCTTCTGAACTACCAGAAATCCTCGGCATGAGTGATAGAATTTTGGTGATGCACGAAGGCAAGATTACTGGCGAATTAATGAGAGAAGAAGCTACGCAAGAAAAAATAATGCAATATGCAACTGGAAATTAGAAATTCGTAAGGAGTGATTCGGATGGATGTTAAAGTCAATAAAGATGAAGTTGGTACAACAAGTAGAGCAATGTTTAACAGAGAATTTCTGCAAAAGTTTATAGCTTTTGCTGGATTGATTCTTTTGGTTGTATTCTTTTCGCTTGTGACAGATAGGTTTTTGCGTGCTGATAACTTGCTCACAGTAATGCTTCAGTCTTCAATTATAGCTATTGTGGCTATAGGCGAGACATTTGTAATCATTACATCTGGTATAGACCTGTCGGTGGGATCTGTATTAGGTTTGATAGGTATAGTAACGACTATGCTAATGGTGGCTCACTATCCTGTGTTCCTGGCGGTTGTAATAGGTCTTCTATTGGGGGCTCTTATAGGTTTCCTCAACGGTATCATAATTGATAAAGGTGGAATTCCACCGTTTATCGTAACCCTTGGAATGCTGAGTATTGCGAGAGGTGCTGCGCTTGTTTTAACGGGTGGTGTACCGGTATCAGGACTTCCAGAGTCATTCAACTTTATAGGTAACTATAATGTATTCGGATGGTTGCCGATGCCTGTAATAATAATGCTCATAATGGCTGTCATTTTCTCAAAAATACTTACTAAAACAAAGCTGGGTAGATATACCTACGCGATAGGCAGTAACGAAGAGGCTGCTAGGTTATCAGGTATAAACGTAAGCAGAATAAAGCAGTCTGTGTATACAATTTCAGGTGTGTTATCAGCTCTGGCTGGTATAATACTGGCGTCCAGGTTATTTACAGGCCAGCCAACTGCAGGTAATGGCTATGAGCTAAATGCTGTCGCTGCAGTTGTCATAGGTGGCGCAAGCCTCATGGGTGGTGAAGGTACGATACTCGGAACAATAATTGGTGCTCTTATAATGGGTGTGTTAAGCAACGGGTTGAATCTTTTAGGAGTATCACCATTTTGGCAGCAAATAGTTATAGGTGGAGTTATAGTCATTACTGTCTATTTAGATAAATTTAGAAATAAAGGTTAAAAGTTATTTAATATAACATTTTAAAGCATAATATAAAAATTTTAATATAAAAATCAATTTAAAAGGAGGCATTTTTATGAAAAAAATTGCATCTATTGTACTATCACTGTTGCTTGTTGCTGCGTTACTGGTAGGATGTGGTACAGGTAACAAGCAAAGCGCAAGTGCTAATCAAAATGCATCATCTTCGAATTCTACATCTTCAAGTAACAAGGAACGTAAAACTATTGCAGTAATAGTTAAATCTACAATGTTTGAATATTGGCAGGCCGTTAAAAAAGGCGCTGAAGATGCTGGAAAGAAAGATGATGTCAAGATCATTTTTCAAGGTCCTGCAACTGAAACTGATATAGCAGGTCAGATCAACTTCGTAGAAGACGCTATTAACAAAAAAGTCGATGGAATTGTTTTAGCAGCTTCAGATCCAAATGCATTGGCTCCTTATGTTGATAAAGCTGTGGCTGCTGGTATTCCGGTAGTAGGTATTGATTCCTCAGTTAATTCTGACAAAATTTCAAGCTTCATAGCTACAAACAATGAAGCGGCTGCTGCACAGGCTGCCGACGAATTGGCAAAATTGATCGGTGGAAAAGGCAAAGTGGCGATTGTTAATTTTGTTGCTGGAGCAGGTACAGCGATTGCCAGAGAAAAAGGGTTCAAAGATAGGATTGCAGAGAAATATCCTGACATTAAAATAGTCGCTACACAGTACAGTGAAGGTGATCAGGCCAAAGCACTTTCTATTGCAGAAGATATAATGACAGCGCATCCTGACTTAGCAGGATTCTTTGGCGCTAATGAAGGGAGCGCTGTAGGTGTGGCCAGAGCTGTACAGCAAAAGGGAATGGCAGGTAAGATTAAGGTTGTAGGCTTCGATAGCTCTGACACTGAAATAAATGCTCTTAAAAGCGGTACGATGCAAGCTTTTGTTGTACAAAACCCTTACAGAATGGGATTTGAAGGTGTAGAGACACTATTAAAGGTTATGAAAGGTGAAAAAGTTGAGAAAACAATTGATACAGGCGCTACAGTTGTTACGAAAGACAATATGGATGAACCTGCAATTCAGAATCTTCTTCACCCACTTGGTAACAAGTAAAGTTTAAAGGAATTTCAGGTTTTGTATGTTCCTGCGAAGACTTACAAAACCTGAAAAATTTGGGTTTAAATTCTAATTAATTAACATACACTATAAAATATGGGGGGATATTTTTATGGCTAATGTCAAAGACATTAAAGTTGCGCCTTTGCGCAATAGGTTGATAGGTTCGCTTCCCAAAATAGGCATTCGCCCTGTTATCGATGGGCGCCGCAACGGTATAAGGGAATCGCTTGAAGAGCAGACAATGGGAATGGCAAAGGCTGTTGCGGAATTTCTATCGTCTAATCTCAAACATTCCAATGGAATGCCGGTTGAATGCGTAATCGCTGATACCACCATAGGCGGTTTTGCAGAAGCTGCCAAAGCAGCGGAAAAGTTCGCAAGAGAAGGAGTAGGTGTCACGATAACGGTCACTCCGTGCTGGTGTTACGGCTCTGAGACTATTGATATGGACCCATATATGCCTAAAGCCATATGGGGATTCAACGGCACTGAGAGACCCGGTGCGGTGTACCTGGCAGCTGCTCTGGCAGCTCACAACCAAAAGGGTCTGCCTGCCTTTGGTATATACGGAAAAGACGTGCAGGATGCCACTGACAGGACGATTCCCGACGATGTAAAAGAGAAGCTTCTGAGGTTCGCAAAAGCGGGACTTGCAGTGGCTACCATGAGGAATAAGTCCTATTTGTCTATAGGAAATGTAGCCATGGGTATTGCAGGATCCATCGTTGACCCAGATTTCTTCGAGGATTATCTGGGCATGAGGGTTGAATACGTGGATATGTCAGAGCTCGTAAGGAGAATGGAAGAAGGGATTTACGACAAAGAAGAGTTTGAAAGGGGGATGAAATGGGTAAGAGAGAACTGCATTGAAGGAGAAGATAACAATCCCGATTACCTTAAGGTATCCAGGGAGAGAAAGGATAAAGAGTGGGAGACAGTAGTTAAGATGACGCTTATCATAAGGGATTTGATGGTAGGCAACAGAAGGCTTGCGGATCTTGGGTTTGTGGAAGAGTCGGAGGGCCACAATGCCATTGCAGCAGGTTTTCAGGGACAGAGGCAGTGGACAGACCATTTTCCCAACGGCGACTTCTCCGAGGCGATACTTAACTCATCCTTCGACTGGAACGGCATCAGAGAGCCATTTATCCTTGCGACCGAAAACGACTCTTTAAACGCCGTGGCAATGCTTTTTGGGCATTTTGCTTTCAGATAGAGCCCAGGTATTTGCAGATGTCAGACCCTATTGGAGTCCCGAGGCCGTAAAGAGGGTAACAGGTAAAGAGCTAACAGGCATAGCTGCCAATGGGATTATCCATCTGATCAATTCAGGTTCAGCAGCATTAGATGGAACAGGCCAGCAGAGAGATGCCGACGGCAATCCTGTTATGAAGCCTTTCTGGGATATTACAGCTGATGATGTGGCAAGGTGTCTGGATGCTACTAGCTGGAGGCCTGCAAACAGGGGCTATTTCAGGGGAGGAGGTTTTTCGTCCCAGTTTGTGACAAAAGGCGGGATGCCTGTTACCATGTCCAGGCTTAATATAATAAAGGGCCTTGGGCCGGTTTTACAGATTGCTGAAGGATATACGGTAGAGTTGCCAGAAGACGTGCACCACATACTGGACAACAGGACAGACCCGACATGGCCGACGACGTGGTTTGTGCCCAGGCTTACGGGCAACGGGGCGTTTAAAGACGTTTACTCAGTGATGAACAGCTGGGGCGCGAATCACGGCTCATTAAGCTACGGACACATTGGAGCGGACTTGATTACACTGGCGTCCATACTGAGAATACCTGTTGCCATGCACAACGTGCCAGAAGAGAAGATATTCAGGCCCAGTGCGTGGGGTGCCTTTGGCACCATGGACCTTGAGGGTGCCGATTACAGGGCGTGTCAGAATTTTGGCCCGCTATACGGTAAAAACAGAAAATAAATTTTAAGAGTTGAGCAAGTACTGGTGTATATAATTAGTACTTGCTCAACTCTTAGTTAACGTTTCATTTTTTTATTATTTTGCATATTATTGAGAAAATAAATTGATAGTAAGGTACGTACAAGATAATCTTACCTACAAATGTAGGCTAGTTATAGATCAATAGCAAGTTCTATTAATAGTAAGATTTTTTATCCGTAGGAGGCAATAGTTATGTTGAAAGGAATTCCTAAAATAATATCACCTGAACTTATGAAAACATTAATGGAAATGGGACATGGCGATGAAATCGTCATTGCTGACGGAAACTTTCCGGCAGTTACTTTTAGTAAAAGATTAATAAGATGCGATGGGCATGGTATTCCGGAAATATTAGATGCCATTCTTAAATTTCTTCCTCTTGATACATATGCGGAAAGGCCAGTGCTATTGATGGAAGTAGTTAAAGGAGATGACGTAAAGCCTGCTATATGGGAAGAGTATAAAAAGATAATTAAAAACAACGCTGGTAATGCTGTTGAAATTGGATTTTTAGAAAGGTTTGACTTCTATGAAAGAGCAAGTAAAGCATTTGCTGTAGTCGCTACTAGTGAGGAATCACTGTATGCTAATATAATATTGAGAAAAGGTGTTGTGAAAGTAGACTCATAAATTTCAATCGAAGTGCTGTGTTTGCATTTTACCTTGCTTAACCTATTAAAATTTCAAAGAAAGTATAAATAACACATGTAATATTTTACTATGAAATTTTCTCATAGATTGTTAAATGTTTAAGAAGTACAAGGAGGAATTTTTATGGCTAAATACTCTATAGGCGTTGACTATGGTACAGAATCCGCCAGGGCTCTGCTGCTCAATGTAGACACAGCCCAAGAAGTAGCTTCGTCTATGATGGCATATCCCCATGGTGTCATGGATGAGAGACTGCCCGATGGCACACGGCTGGGTCAGGATTGGGCGCTGGAGCACCCTGACGACTACATCGAGGTCCTGAAGGTAATTATACCTGATGTGCTGAGAAAATCAGGGGTGAACAAGGAGGATGTCATAGGCATCGGCATAGACTTTACAGCGTGTACCATACTTCCCATTAAAAAGGACGGCACGCCCCTGTGCGATCTGCCTGAATTTGTCCATAACCCCCATGCTTACGTGAAGCTGTGGAAACATCATGCGGCACAGCCTGAAGCCAACAGGTTAAACCAGATAGCTGCCCAGCGAGGAGAGGACTTTCTTTCAAGGTATGGAGGCAAGATATCGTCAGAATGGCTGGTGCCTAAGGTCTGGCAGGTGTTAAACGAGGCGCCGGAAGTATATGAAGCCGCAGATAAGTTCATTGAAGCCACCGACTGGGTGGTCATGATGCTCACGGGCAATGAGAGGCGAAATAGCTGTACGGCGGGCTATAAGGCCATATGGCACAAGAGAAAGGGCTATCCCTCCAAAGATTTTTACAAAGCCCTTGATCCCCGTTTAGAAAATCTGGTGGACGAAAAGCTAAGCAGGGATATATATCCCTTGGGCACAAAGGCAGGGGAATTGACACCGAAGATGGCGTCAGTTATAGGGTTAAACCCTGGAGTAGCTGTGGCAGTGGGTAACGTGGATGCCCATGTATCGGTGCCTGCGATGGGAGTGACGTCGCCTGGCAAGATGGTCATGGTGATGGGCACGTCCATATGCCATATGGTTTTGGGCGACAGAGAAGTGGAAGTGCCCGGCATGTGCGGCGTTGTGGAGGATGGTATAATACCCGGGCTGCACGGGTACGAAGCTGGACAATCGGCCGTAGGGGACATATTTGCATGGTATGTAGAGACGTGCCTTCCCTATGAATACAAGAGACAGGCCGAAGAGAGGGGAATTAGCGCTTTTGGGTATTTAAGGGAGAAAGCCTCTAATTTAAAGCCGGGACAGAGCGGGTTGTTGGCCTTGGACTGGTGGAATGGCAACAGGTCTGTGCTGGTAGATGCTGACCTTACGGGTATGATCCTAGGGATGAATTTGACAACCAAGCCTGAAGAGATATACAGGGCTTTGATTGAGGCGACGGCGTACGGCACCAGGACCATCATAGAGGCGTTCAACCACAGCGGTGTGGAAGTAAAAGAGTTGTACGCTTGTGGAGGGCTTGCAGAAAAAGATCCTCTTTTAATGCAGATATATGCTGATGTGACCAACCTGGAGATAAAGGTATCGCAGTCGGCCCAAACACCGGCATTGGGAGCTGCCATGTTTGGTGCAGTAGCAGCAGGCAAAGAGAGAGGCGGTTTTGACAGCATATTTGAAGCAGCAAAAGTAATACCTCGATTAAAGGATACAGTGTACAGGCCGATACCTGAAAACGTGAAGGTATATGACGAGCTGTTTAAAGAGTACAAAATGCTCCACGATTACTTTGGTAGAGGGCAGAACGACGTGATGAAGAGGTTAAAAGCTATAAAGGAAAGGGTTGGCAATTAAAACATTGAGAACGGGAGGAATGGGTGTGAAGTTTTTTATTGACACGGCCAATGTGGAGGAGATAAAAGAGGCCAACGATTTAGGGGTAATAGCAGGGGTTACCACCAACCCATCGCTGGTGGCCAAAGAGGGTAGGGATTTCATAGAAGTAATAAAAGAGATCGCATCCATCGTAGACGGACCTATAAGCGCAGAGGTCATAAGCGATGACCACCAGGGCATGATCCAGGAGGCGCGAAAACTGGCAGGTATCCACAACAACATAGTTATCAAGATCCCTATGACAGCAGAAGGGCTTAAAGCCGTTAAGGTGCTTTCAAAAGAGGGGATAAAGACCAATGTGACCCTCATATTTAGCGCCAACCAGGCGCTGCTGGCAGCCAGGGCAGGGGCCACGTACGTAAGCCCCTTTGTGGGAAGATTGGACGACATAAGCACAGAGGGCATGCAGCTCATACGGGATATAGTCGAGATATTTAAAAACTACGACATAAGCACCGAGATAATCGTGGCCAGCGTAAGACATCCCATGCACGTGCTTAAAGCCGCCAAACTGGGTGCCCACATAGCCACCGTACCGTATAAAGTTATAATGCAGATGATAAAACACCCTTTGACGGACGCGGGGATACAGAGGTTTAAAGAGGACTGGAAGAAGGCCAATTTGAAGATATAAAGCAGGAGGTAAGATTCATGGATAACGAGAGACTGGCACACATCGCAACAGAAGTCAGGAAGAGCATAATAAAGGCTGTGACAGCGGCAAAATCCGGACATCCCCGGAGGGTCGCTGTCAGCTACCGACATTCTTGTCACACTGTACTTTGACGTGATGAGGATAGATCCCAACAACCCCAAATGGGAGGACAGAGACAGGTTTGTGCTGTCCAAGGGCCATGCAGCGCCGGCACTATACGCGGTATTAGCCGAGAGGGGTTACTTTGCCAAACAAGAGCTGATGAGGCTGAGGCAGGTAGGATCCATACTGCAGGGTCATCCGGACATGAAGAGCACCCCTGGTGTGGACATGACCACAGGTTCCCTGGGGCAGGGATTGTCTGCGGCCAACGGCATGGCGTTGGCTGCTAAGTTGGACAAAAAGACTACAGGGTGTACGTGATGCTGGGAGACGGAGAGATACAGGAAGGCATGGTGTGGGAAGCGGCTATGAGCGCAGCCCACTACAGGCTGGACAACCTCACGGCATTTTTAGACTACAATCAGCTGCAGATAGACGGTGCCAACGACCAAGTCATGGCCATAAAGCCTGTGGCAGACAAGTGGAAGGCCTTTGGGTGGAATGTACTGGAGATAGACGGACACGACTACGATCAAATAAAAAGCGCGGTAGAGAAGGCGAAAGCGACCAAGGGCAAACCTACCATGGTGATAGCCCATACCGTAAAGGGCAAGGGAGTATCCTTCATGGAGAACCAGGTAGGGTGGCATGGGAGCGCACCCAACGAAGAGCAGATGAAAAAAGCACTAACAGAATTGGGGGATTGAGATGAGCGAGAAGATAGCGACGAGAGAATCCTACGGCAAAGCGCTGGTAGAGCTAGGAGAGATCAACAAAGACGTAGTGGTACTGGATGCAGACCTATCAAAATCCACCAAGACGGCAGAGTTTGCGAAAAAATATCCCGATAGGTTTTTCAACATGGGCATATCAGAGCAGGACCTCATAGGTACAGCAGCTGGCCTGGCCACATGTGGGAAGATACCCTATGCCAGCTCCTTTGCGATATTTGCCACAGGGAGGGCCTTTGAGCAGATAAGGAACTCCATAGCCTACCCCAGGTTAAACGTAAAGATAGCAGCGACCCATGCAGGCATAACGGTGGGAGAGGATGGAGCGACCCACCAGTCAGTAGAGGACATAGCGATAATGAGGTCGATACCGGGAATGGTGGTTATAAACCCAGCGGACGATGTAGAGGCGAGGGCCGCGGTAAAAGCGGCGTGCGAGTACAAAGGACCGGTGTACATCAGGCTGGGCAGGATGGGAGTGCCTGTGATATACGATGATAAAAGCTACAGGTTTGAGATAGGCAAAGGGATAGAGCTAAGAGAAGGAAGCGACGTGACCATAGTAGCGACGGGGATAATGGTGGCAGCGGCGCTGGAAGCCCATGAAGAGTTAAAGAAGAAGGGGATAAGCGCGAGGGTGATAGACATACACACCATAAAGCCCATAGACCAGGAGCTGATAGTGAAGGCGGCGTGGGAGACAGGAGCGATAGTGACAGCAGAGGAGCACAGCGTGATAGGAGGATTAGGTTCAGCGGTATGCGAGGTAGTCAGCGAGAGGGTACCGGTTCCCGTAAGGCGAGTAGGGATAAAGGATGTATTTGGGCAGTCTGGGAAGCCCGATGAGCTATTGAAGCTGTATCATCTTACGCCTGAAGATATAGTAGAAGAAGCGTTAAAGGCGTTGGATATTAAAAAGCGCGAGTGATAAAAAAAGCCGCAGGAGGATTAAAAGTTTTTCTGCGGCTTTTTTATGTGTTGGGTAATTTCGGAGCAAATGTGGCAGGTACTACAAGGTGTATTACAATTGGGCAGAAATCAGCGAGAAAAATGCGGACAAATATAAGACATGCAAGTGTTAAGCACGCATAAGTATACTGATGTCCATGTGGTTCATCAATCTTTTGTATACTCTTGTACAAGTTTTTGTTTTTTTTAACCCGAAATATAAAACTTTTGCTGTTAGACAGAATTAGCAGAAAAGATAAACGATGATAAAAAAGGAAAACGCGGAGCGGAAAATTGAGGCTAGTCAGGTGAATGAGGGTATAGGATGGATGGATCAAGAGGTGTGTAAGATGATAAAAAAACATAATAACGTTTGACATGGAAATAAAGTCATTTTAATCACATATAGACTAAAAATGGAGAGAAAGTGAGAAAACATGAGTAAAATTCTGAAAAAAAAAAAAACGGAGAATATTCGGTGAAATTGACCAAATTTGGACTTTGAAAATGTTTTTACTGAGAGATATTATAGTAGTAACAACTTAGTAAAGTTTGTTTAAAAAGATGAGTGATTTAAAACAAATTAAATAACAAGAATAAAGAATTAAAGAATTTGATGAGTTTAGATTTGTTATTTTCAAAGAAGTATCCGATGCTTTCATAAACATTGCAAAGAAATAATTATTTAAAGAGGTTTTTAAAGAATTCTCTTCATTTTATACAAAAGGAAGGGAATTCTTTGAAAATATATAGTAAAATACGTTGATTCGTTATAATTCTGAATTTAGTAAAAACAGTAAAAACAAATACAATTTAAGGCAAAATTAGAGGGGGTGGTTATTATTTCTACATAAACGGTAAATATACGGGATGTATTGTAATCTAATTTAACAATAAAAGGAAGGGGAGAGTGTTTTTAATGAGAAATTTTTTAAAAAAGAATTTTTTGATATTTTTACTCGTAGGTGTAATATTAGTATCTCTTACTGCATGTAGTAAAAATAAATCTACTGCAGCTAACTCTGCAGGTAGTAAACAGGGTAAAGAACAAACTATATCAGGAACTATTACGGTATTTGGATGGGGCGGTGGCGAGGAGTTAAAAGTTCGTAAAGAAGCTACACAAATATTTAGAAAATTATATCCAAATGTAAAAGTTAAAGAAATTTGGCTTCCTGCAAATGAAGTCGATAAAAAACTTGATGCTGCATTAGCAGCCGGAAATGCTGCAGATGTTATTATGATGTCACCGGACTGGTATGGTCTCCGTACAAAATGGTTCGAAGATTTAACTCCGTATGTAAAGAAAGATCATTTAGATTTACAAAATATTTACACACCTGGAGTTGATGTAGGATATGTAGATTCAGATGGAAAACGTGAAGGATTGCCTGTAACAGCTTCAGCCTTTGTATTTGCATATAATAAGGATATTTTTGACAAAGCTGGTGTACCTTATCCTACGGATAACTGGACATGGGATGATTTTAAAACTATTTGTGAAAGAGTATCTTCTGGTTCAGGTATTAATAGGATTTATGGCATTGTTTCACATTGGGTACTTCCAAACTTTGCTACCATTGCATATGGTGGAAAGATGTATAACGATGGTTGGACTAAACAAATGGTTGACGATCCAAATTCGTTGAAAGGGCTACAGATGTTTGGTGACTTATTTGCTAAAAAGGCTATACCTGATAATGCAGCCTCTAATACTATGCCGATGGACCAGATGTTCGCGTCAGGTAAAGCCGCGATCTATCCAATGGGTCTATTTGAAGCAGCACAAATAGCTACTGAGATCGGTAATCACTTTAAGTGGGACGTAGTGTTACCACCGAAAGATCCAGAAGGGAAAAACACTAATATAAGTTTTCTTACGGGTTTTGCCATGAATAAAGATTCAAAAAATAAAGCGGCAGCCTGGGAGTATATAAAGACAGTATCTACCAACAAAGAAATTGCTGATTTATATTGTAAAGTAGATATTCCTTCACTTAGGGAGTCTGCTGAAAGTACTTTTAAAACTATGAGAATTGGTAACAGTCAGATAACAACGGAAAAATTTGTAAAAGGTTTGGAAACTGCAACTATGAACCCATGGGGAGGGGCTCTTGCTAAAGCCGGAGACCAATATACCCAAATGTGGCAACAGATTACAATAAAACATAGATCGGCAATTGATGCCGCTAAAGAATATGCACCAAGGATACAATCTGCTTTGGACGAACTCCATAGTCAAAAATAACATAAAAATAACATTGAAAGGGGGAGGATGTGGTAAATATCGTTCTCTCCCTATTTGTAAATATGTTACTTGAATGAGGTGAAAAAATGAGAAGAAAAAAGAGTAATCTTGAGAGGATGGAAACTACACAATTTTATGTATACATTTCTCCATGGCTATTGGGTTTTTTAATATTTACTCTTTATCCAATTGTATATTCGCTTGTATTGGTTTTTACTGATACTGATATAACAGGACACGGGAAATTTATAGGTTTTAATAATATTATAAAAGCTTTTAGCAAGGATCCACTTTTTTATAAAGCCCTTGAAAATACTATATATTATGCGTTTGTTTTTGTTCCGTTAAGTCTAATATTTGCTTTCTTAATAGCACTTTTGCTTAATCAGAAACTAAAAGGAATAGGTATATTTAGAACCTGCTTTTACATACCTTATATAACTTCAGGTATTGCTGTTACAATGCTCTGGGGATGGCTCTTTAATCACGATGTTGGTCTCATTAACTATATTTTGTCTATTTTTGGAATTAAGGGTCCAAATTGGTTGAGCGATGAAAAGTGGGCAATGCCTGCTATTATAATTATGAGCCTCTGGTCTATAGGTAATTCTATTATTATCACGCTTGCTGGACTCCAAGATATTCCAACACAGTTATATGAAAGTGCTGAAATAGATGGTGCTAACCGCTTTGTAATTGTAACTAAAATTACTCTACCACTGATTACTCCTACGTTGTTTTTTAACCTAATAATAGGCGTAATAGGTGCATTTCAGATATTTATGCAACCATATGTTTTAACCCAAGGAGGACCAAATTATGCAACATATACATATGTACTTCATTTATATAATTATGCGTTCAGATACTACGAAGTAGGGTATGCTTCTACTCTTGCATGGGTGTTATTTATTATAGTTATGATACTAACTCTAATAATAAATTATACTTCAAAACGTTGGGTCTATTATGAAAATTAAATCTTAGAGGTGTTGAATTATGCATAAAAATAAAAAGGTACCTAAAACTTTAAAATATCTTCTGAGCTATATAATGTTAGGAATTTTAACAATCGTATTTATATTCCCATTCATATGGATGGTTTCTACTTCTTTAAGATTACCTGATGAAGCTTATACATTTCCTCCTAAGTTAATACCTAAGACAATAACATTAGACAATTTTATACAGGGCTGGCAGTTTGCTAATTTTACGCGTTATACATTGAACACAATAATAATAGCGATAACCGCAACTATTGGTGCAGTATTTTCTTCCGCCCTTGTTGCCTATGGATTTGCAAGATTTAAATCGCGTTTTAGTGGTCTTTTATTTACAATAGTGCTCGCTACTATGATGCTCCCCAGTCAAGTTACACTTATACCGACTTACTTGCTTTTTTCTAAATTAGGATGGATAGATACATTTCTCCCACTTATTGTGCCTTCGTTTTTTGGTGGTGGAGCATTTAACATATTCTTACTCAGACAATTTTTTAAAACGATACCTAGAGAATTTGACGAGGCTGCATTAATAGACGGAGCAAATTCATTTCAGATTTTCTACAAAATATTATTACCTATGATTAAGCCTGCACTAACTACTGTTGCGGTTATGTCTATTACTTATCACTGGAATGATTTTTTCTCGCCGCTAGTTTACCTCAATAGCGATGAAAAATTTACTCTGGCTATAGGTCTTCAATTCTTTCGGTCATCCTATGGGTCAACCCAAATTCCGATGTTAATGGCAGTTTCTTTTATAACAATAATACCAGTACTTATTCTTTTCTTCGCCGCGCAGAGGTATTTTGTACAAGGCATTACTATGACTGGTATCAAAGGGTGATTTATAAAATTGAAAGAAAGGTGATGAAGATGAAATATAAGAATCCAGTAATTCCAGGGCTTAATCCGGGTCCTAGTATTTGCAGAGTAGGTAACGACTTTTATATTGTGAATTCTAGTTTTGAGTTTTTCCACGTATTCCTATTTGCTATAGCAAAAACTTGTTAATTAGGAGCTATTAGGTTATTACCTTTTGAGGGATTCACGATTAAACTTCATGGTGCTAGAGCTTCCAGTGGTATTTTTGTACCTACTATTCGTTACAACGACGGAATATTATATGAAACAACAATTAATGCATTCTATGGAGAAAGATACTAAAGGACCATGGTCTGAACCTATTTGGATATAGGTCAATGAGGGATTGATCCTTCGTTCTACTTTGACGATGATGGAACAATTTACTATAGTTCTACTGCATCGACAGAAAAAAATGGGATAGTACTTTCTGTAATAAATCCACAATAGGAAAAATTTTATCCTATAAGGCATATATGTGAGAGTAATGGAAGTTGTTATCCAGAAAGTCCACATTTAATTATAATTGTTTTTGCTAATCTTACAATAAGTGGTATACGGGTTTTGCACAATAGTTTTATAAGAAAATTCAGAAATGTAGTGAATTTGAATGACGGAAGAATACATGATATAGTGATCATAATGAAATAAAATAATAAACAAAGGTTTTATTTCAATGTAGATTATGGAATGAAGTTTTTTGAGCTTGCCTAATTGCCAAAAAATGCAAGGTGATTCAAGGCTAAAATCTCTGACGGTGACTATATGAGAGAAATAATGATAGTGGAAATAGAAAGGTATGATTTCAGAGAAATCGACGAAAATTTGTTATATATGAATTAAACAAAATCGGAGGAATCTTTGAAAATATAACGCGAACCCCAACATTTTAAAGCCTTTTGGGGTTACTCAATAAACTAATAAGTAATAATTAAGGAGGGGATCCCAATTAGTAAATTTAAATTGATTTTTGAAATTGAAAAAGAGAGGTTTATTGTTTAGCTGTTCATTCACTCTATCGTAGTTGAGGGAAATCAGCTAAAGCCTTTGGTAAGTATCGATTTATTTCAGATGGAGACGTAACTATTGAACTCTCATTTACTGAAGAAATATTTGCAGGCTTCTTAATAACGATTTTAGGAAGGCTTGAAATTTAAGAAGAGCAAAAAGGAAAGGGGGTTTTTAAGAGAAGCACTGATAGATGAAAAAAAATATCAAGGCAGCCGGAAAGATTGGCGGTAAGGTAGTTTGCACTCAAGAACTATATGTAGCAGAGGCACCTGTATAGTGTAATATTTGATGATTGAACTAACTGTAAGAGTGCCTGATTCGAAGAGGCAAAATTATAATTAAATCTCAAAGCTAAAAGAACTTTTAACTTAAACTACTATGCTTAGGAGGGGATAATATTGCAAAAATTTATAATAGATTTAAATGCTCCAACAACGCCTTTTGTCCATTATTGGGAAGAGTGTGTAGGTAGTGGTCATGCGGCTCTTGCCCTTAGGGAAGACTGGCGACTACATCTTAAAAAATGTCATGATGAACTTGGATTCAAGCGAGTCCGGTTTCATGGGCTTCTTAATGATGATATGAGTGTCTATATAAAAGACAGAGAAGGAAAGGTTCATTACTGCTTTTTTAACATAGATTCGATATTTGATTATCTTTTAAAGATAGGAATGAAACCCTTTATTGAGCTAAGTTTCATGCCTGAAGATATGGCATCTGGCTCGAAGACTGTATTTCATTATAAAGGGAATATAACACCTCCTAAGGACTATAATGAGTGGGGCGAGCTCATATACAGACTCACTGAACATTTAGTTAAGCGGTATGGTATTGAAGAAGTTAGGAAATGGTTCTTTGAAGTATGGAATGAACCAAATTTACAGTGGTTTTGGAGTGGTACGCAGGATGAATATTTTATGCTCTACCGTCATGCAGCGGAAGCTATAAAAAAAGTGGATGAGAAAATACCTGTAGGCGGCCCTGCTACTGCAAAAGATGATTGGATTCCTGATTTAATTAATTTTTGTTCCAAAAATGACGTTCCACTGGATTTTATATCAACCCACCACTATCCGACAGACGTAGCTTTAGGGCATTATTATGACATGGAGGAGGCAATGGCTCGTTCAAAGAGGGGAATTCTTAAGGAACTGGCGGCTAAATCCAGAATAGAAGCAGGTAGATTTCCTTTATATTATACTGAATGGAACAATTCACCAAGCTCCAGGGATCCTTATCATGATGACCCCTATGCCGCAGCTTTTGTAGTTAAAACTATTGCTGACAATCAGGGATTAGTGGATATGTATTCTTTCTGGACATTCTCAGATATATTTGAGGAAGCAGGTTTTTCAGCAGTACCCTTCCATGGTGGCTTTGGACTTTTAAATATTCACGGTATACCTAAGCCTACCTTCAGAGCATTTGAGTTGCTCCATAAAACAGGTAATGAGAGGTTAAACGTTTTAACTGATAAGGAGTCTACCGTTGAAGTCCTTGCAGTAAAAAAAGCGGATGTATTATCGGATGAAATTATGATTTTGATTTATAATCATAATATTCCTTTGGCTCCTATTAAGGAAGAGAATGTTTCTATTTGTATAAAAGGTATTAAATCGGATATAAAAGCAAGTATACAAAGAATTGATGATGACAATGCAAATGCAAAAAAATATTGGCTTGAGATGGGAAGTCCAGAGTATCTGGATAAAGAGATGGTAGATTATCTTCTCAAAAAGTCAGAAATGGTTCATAGAGATATAGACTATATGTGTGTTGATGAAAATATTGTTTTTGATATATCCGTACCGCCTCACGGTATAGCAGCAATTACCTTGAAATTATAGAATTTTTAATCTAATAGTGGAGATCGTATAATAAGAAAATAGAGTGCAAAAAAGGGTATATTGGTAGCCGGATAATTTGTTGTAAAGATTTAAGGAATTTTAACTAGGACTAAATATAAATCTTACTTCCCGATGTAGGAGAGGTAAGACTGTAAACAAAGTCCAAGGAATCCCTTATAATAAAGAGGATTCCTTGATTTTTATATTTTTGCAAAAAAATAAAGAACAGAAAAAGATGACGTAAGGTCCGAGCAGAACTTATGTTAATAGATAATTTATAAAATTTAGCCTAATTAGGTGAATAGAGGTAGAGAAGGTATAAAGAGATATGTAAGATGATAAAAACATAACGTTTTACATGGTAATAAAGACATTTTAAGCACATACGGATCAAAAATGGAGGAAAAATAAAAAATCACGAGTAAAATTCTAAAAAAAAAAACAGCGAATATTCGGCTAATTTGACTAAATTTGAACTTTAAAAATGTTTTTATAGAAAATTACAATTAAATTAACATAAATTCACAAAAAATAGGCATAATAACGTTCTAAAACTAATATAATCTAAGAAGGGAGGGATTATGCTAAATTTTTAAATATGTTAAAGAAAGGAGCATGATATGCAGTTATTACAAAATACAACAGTAAGACAAACGGTTACAACAACCCAGCGCTTTAAGTTTCTAAGAAAGTAGTTGTACAAAAACAAGTACGTCTACATCATGTTGCTACTGTATTGACCTACTTCATCATATTCAATTATGTCCCCATGTACGGCGCTATAATCACCTTTAAAAACTTCAGTCCTGCAAAAGACATACTGGATAGCCAGTGGGTTAGCTTTAGGCACTTCAACGCGTTTTTCCACAGCTAATACTTCTGGAGGCTTTTGCGAAACACCATCCTGCTCAATATATCCATCGTGGTAATAGCAGGTATAATACTGGAGTTTACATCCAGGAATGAACTGATAAACGATATACTGGCTATGTTGGGATTGCAGAGAATACCCTTTATGACCATGCCCCAGTGGATCAGAACCATATACGTAGGGTCAGGCATATGGCAGGGCGTAGGATGGGTTCAATAATATACCTGGCAGCGCTGTCCAACATATTTACCATATTGTTCAAGATAGTGATACCGTTGTCCATGCCGGTGGTAGCGGTGATGATACTATTTTACGGGGTTGATGACGACGGGTATAGTGTAGGATACGCTGCTGATCAGCGAGAACGTGAAGTATGCTACGGTAATGGTATCCACGGTGCCCATATTGCTGATATACCCGTTTATACAGAAGTACTTTGTAAAGGGAGTAATGATAGGGGCGATAAAAGAATAAAGAATTAAGAGGGGGAATGTATAAATGAGGCTTAAAAGAACGTTAATTATAGTATTATGTGTAATTTTTGTGCTTTCAGTGTTTACGGCATGTGGCAGCAAACAGTCTTCAAACGTTAAGAGCTCTGCTGCCAAGAGCAGCGAAAGCGATAAGATAACGGAGATAAAGCTTCCTATCGTTAAAGAATCTATCACGCTTACATTCTGGAGGCCTACAGATGCTAAATTTACTGCTACTATGAAAGATTTTGGTGAAATAAGAGCATATCAGGAGATAGAAAAGAGAACGGGAATACATATAAACTGGATGCATCCGCCGATAGGTCAGGAAAAAGATCAATTCAATCTGATGATAGCATCTAATGATCTTCCGGATATTATATATTACGATTGGAAGAGTGTAGCTGGCGGCCCAGCAAAACTTATTGCTGACGGTTCTATAATTAAATTAAATGACTTAATTGACAAATACGCGCCAAATCTTAAGAAATTGCTTCAGGAAAATCCTGATATAAAGAAGCAAGTAGAATTGGATGATGGAACACTTTATATGTTTCCATTCATACGTGAAGATCCAAAAATGGGCTCTACTGCAGGACCACAGTTAAGGAAAGACTGGTTGGACAAGTTAGGATTGCAGATTCCAAAGACTATAGATGATTGGCACAACGTGTTGGTGGCGTTTAGGGATAAAGATCCCAATGGCAATGGTAAAAAGGATGAGATACCTTTTACGGGAAGCGGATCTAATGGACAGGGCATTTTAAGTTTGGGCAATTTCGCGCCAGCATGGGGTGTATTAAATGGTTTTTATGTAAATGAAAGCGGAAAGATTGATTATGGTCCTATACAACCATCCTTTAGGGATTTTTTAACTACTATGGCTCAGTGGTATAAGGAAAAGCTAATAGATCAGGATATAGCTACCAATGACAATAAAGCTTTTGATTATAAAATTACAAATAATCTTGCAGGGTCTTATTTTAGCAATTTAATAGGCAACATGGGCAGGTATTTAACGTTAGTTAAACCTAAAAACTCAGGCTTTGATCTAGTAGGTGTCACGTGGCCAGTAGGACCAGCAGGAAAACCATATACTATTAGTGGAATAAAATTTTATGGTGGTGGAGTCCTCAACGGCGCTGCTATCAGTTCTAAAAACAAGCACGTTAAAGAGACGGTAGAGCTGCTTGATTATTGTTATAGTCCGGAAGGGCGTATGTTACTTAATTTTGGTATTGAAGGTGAAAGCTATAAAATGGAAAATGGCTATCCCAGGTATACTGACGAGATTTTAAAAAATCCTAATGGGTTTCCCATGGATCAAGCGCTAGCCCGGTACGCTCCTGCGATAGCTAATGCGCCGATGGTTCAGGATAAGAGATATCTAGAGCAAATGTTGATATACCCTGAACAGAAGGAGGCACTAAGCAATTGGCAAAGCGCAGATCCCTCCCTTGTAGTACCTCCTGTATTGCCTACTGAAGAGGAAAGCCAGAGGATTGCCTCTATAATGAATCAGGTCAACACGTATCAACAGGAAATGATGGGTAAGTTTATAATGGGCAAGGAAGCCATTAACGATGCCACATGGAATAAATACGTAAATACGATAAAGGGCATGGGTATAGATGAAGCTATAAAGATCCAAAACGCAGCTATGGAAAGGTATAATAATAGAAAATAGATGGTATTTGTTGAAATTTGCTACTCCTTTGTAAGCTTATTAATCAAGGAGGAAAGAGTACCGTGATAAATATAAACATCGTTTCAATAACCTCCAGGACAATTTCAATTGAGATTGAAAATGACGAATGTTTTTACACCAAAAATAAAGTCAATATATTTTTAAATGGTGATAAATTAGGTGTGGTAGATACCAACGTTTTTACGATTAAAAACTTAACCCCAGATAGTGATTATGTCGTTTGGATTGAAGACTGTATTACGAAAGAAAGAAGCGGAAAAATTTCCGTTAGAACTAATGCCGAAAGTGCTGTCGTCAATGTAAGGGATTTTGGGGCTAAGGGCGATGGCGAGTGGCTTGATACATCGGCAATACAGGCTGCGATTTTTGCCTGCCCTGAAAACGGAAGGGTATTTTTCCCAGAAGGTAGGTATTTGACGTTACCTATATTCTTAAAAAGCAATATAACATTAGAGTTGGGCAAAGGAGCTGTTTTGTTAGGTGCCAAAAAGAGAGAATTATATCCCATTTTGCCTGGTTTAATAAAGTCCAATAGAGAAGGCAAAGATTATTATTTGGGTTCATGGGAGGGAGAGGCTGTTGACAGTTTTGCCAGTATAGTAACAGGTATTGATGTTGAAAATGTGAGTGTTATTGGTGAAGGGACGATTGATGGCAATTCAGATTTTGACACATGGTGGCATGAAGCGAAGATTAAAAAAATTGCTTGGCGACCGAAGACCATATTTTTAAATAAGTGTAAAAATATTTTAGTTGAAGGCATTACGATAAAAAATTCACCGTCATGGACTATACATCCTTTGATGTGTGAAAACCTAAAGTTTATAAACTTAGATATAAAAAATCCTAAGGATGCACCCAATACCGATGGGCTTGATCCAGAGTCTTGCAAAAATGTACTTATCTTAGGGACAAGATTTTCTGTAGGAGATGACTGTATAGCCATAAAGTCAGGTAAATTCTGTACAACAGAAAAATTTCCTGTTCCGTCAGAAGAAATACATATTAGAAACTGCTTGATGGAATATGGCCATGGGGCGGTAGTTATTGGCAGTGAAATGTCCGGCGGCGTAAAAAAAGTGTATGTAGAAAAATGCATATTTAATATGACAGATAGAGGCATAAGATTAAAGACGAGAAGAGGTAGGGGAGGTGTAATTGACGAGATCTATGTTTCCACTATAAAAATGAATAAGGTGTTGACGCCCTTTACTATTAATAGTTTTTACAATTGTGACGCAGATGGCAAAACTGAGTACGTTTGGAGTAAACAAAAATTGCCTGTAGATCATAGAACGCCGTATATTGGGAGTATTCATTTAAGAGATATTAAGTGTACTGATGCCCAGATAGCAGCAGGATTTATGTATGGGTTACCTGAGAGAAAAGTAGAAAATGTAACTATGGAAGATATATACGTCCACTTTGATACTAATGCAAAACTGGGTTATGCTGAAATGTTGAGCTTTGCGGAACCCATGTGTAGGAATGGTTTTTACTTTAATAACATAAGAAAGCTAAGATTAAAGAATGTGGTGCTGGAAAATGAATTAATAGAGCCGTTTGTTAAATTAAACATAGATAATATTGACACATTATAATCGTAGGTTTATAATGAAGGTGCAAATTAAAACGATTCAATATTGCAAAGGATGGGGAGAAATGTCTACAATTAAAGATGTAGCAAGGTTAGCGCGAGTTTCTGTGGGCACGGTATCCAGGTATCTGAACGGCTATACGGTCAGCGAAAACAACCGTTTAAAAATAGAGAAGGCGATACAGCAATTGGACTTTAAGATAAACCCTGTTGCGAGAAGCCTTAAAACCAATCGATCCATGACTGTAGCTGTTTTAGTTCCCGCATTGGCTAATATATTCAGCATGAGCGTTATTGAAGGGGTAGAGCGTTTCCTTGATCAATACGGGTATAGTTTGATCGTGTGCGATTCAGAAGGAGATGTGGAGAAAGAAAAGGCTAAGTTGCAGTTTGTTAAAGACAAATACGTGGATGGAGTTATTGTAATGCCTACTACTAATGTAGGTAGTCACGTGTACGAGATAATGGGACGGGAGTTTCCCGTGGTTTTGATAGATCGATTGGTGGACGATGAAGAGTTTGATGCGGTGGTGGTTGACAACACCAATGCAGCGTACGATGCAGTAGAACACCTGGTGATAAACGGCCATAGGCAGATAGGCATAATCACAGGGCCGGATAATATCTCCACGTCTAGAGAGCGGTACAAAGGATACCAGCGCGTCTTAGACGATTATGGTATAAGCATAGAAGAAGAATACGTGCTTCACGGAGATTACACTATTGATACCGGTTATTTTCTTATGAAAAGGCTTATGCAGCTAGATCATCCGCCGACAGCTGTATTTGTGTCCAATTATGAGATGACCATAGGCGCTATAATGGCTATAAACGACATAGGTATACAGGTACCAGAACAGGTGTCCATAATAGGGTTTGATCAATTAGAGTTGTCAAAGGTAATAAAACCTTCGCTGTCTGTGGTAGTGCAACCTATGGAGGCAATTGGCCAGAAGGCGGCGGAAATCCTCTATCGTCGCATGAGAGGAGATAGGGAGGATTTCCCTTTGATGGTGCGCCTTAAAGCTCAGCTTTATGAGGGTAAGTCCGTAAAGAATATAGCTTTAAAGTGATGAACGAGATTTTAAAACGTTTCAATTGGGGGGAGAATATGAGATTTAAAGTGAATTTTCCGGTTGAGATTTTCTTTGGCGAAGGGGAGGCAGATCACATAGGAGAAATCGCAAAGAAGTACGGTAAAACAGCTTTTGCGGTGATTGACCCGTTTCTAAAGGGAAGTGCTGTAGAAGAGAGAGTGGAAAGAAAACTCACTGAAGCAGGAGTGGAAGCCGTCCCTTTTTATGAAGTGGTTCCTAACCCCACGGTAGAGCTTATAGATAAAGGAGCAGAGATGGTGCGCAATGGGAACTATGACATGGTAATAGCTATAGGTGGGGGAAGCTCTATAGATACGGGAAAAGCCATAGCTTTGCTGGCGACCAATGAAGGGAGCTGTTGGGAATACACAGAGAGGCTGGGCGCCAATGTAGTGCGGCCCAAGGTAAAAGGATTGCCTTTGATATCTGTGCCTACCACCGCAGGAACGGGGAGTGAAGCCACGCCTTATGCTGTAATAAACAATCCAGCGATTCACCAGAAATGTACTATAGTAAGCCCTATGGTTTTTCCGGTGGCATCCATTGTAGATCCTGAGTTGATGATGACCATGCCTCCTGCCCTTACGGCGTTAACCGGTGTAGATGCCTTTTCCCACGCTTTTGAGTCGTATATAAACGTGAATGCCCATCCGTTTTCAGAGATGGTAGCACTAGAGTCCATAAAGCGCTTTGCGGGGAATATAGTAGAGGCGGTGAAGAACGGTTCTGATATAAAAGCGAGAAGGGAGATGGCGCTGGCGTGTACCTTTGGTGGTATGGCTATAGCCCATGCAGGGACGACGGTACCCCACGCGTTGGGGCAGCCGTTAAGCGGGCTGACCAATGCGCCCCATGGAGGCACAATAGCGGCATGCTTGCCTGAGGTGGTGGAGTGGACGTTGCCCGTAGCCGCTGAAAAGTTTGCCGTGGTAGCGGAGATACTTGACCCTTCTTTGAAGACTGAGTCTGTAAATCAAAAAGCCTCAAGATTGCCCTTAATACTGGAGAATTTGTTCAAAGAGATTGGTGCGGATGTGACCTTTGGGGGATACGGGCTAAAAGAAGATGAGATCGAAGGTTTTGCCGATACGGTGTATACCAGTTTTCAATTAGACCTTAAGGGCCATCCCAAAGTGGCAACCAGGGAAGATATCATATACTTAATACGCCAATGCATGTAGGGGAGGGGAATCATGTGTAAACTTTTAGGTATAGATATAGGGACATCTGCGTGTAAATTGACTGTGTTTGATATACAGGGAAACGTGGTGGCATCAGCATCGAGATCTTATAAAGTCCGCTATTTGCGGGCAGGATGGGCGGAGCAGGATGCCGATGAATGGTGGAAAGCTGTATGCAGCTCGCTGAAAGAAATATGGAAAAGCGGCAAAGTTTCTCCTTCTGAGATCGCAGGAGTAGGAGTGGATGGGCAGAGCTGGTCAGCTTTAGCTGTTTCCAAAGATGGTCAGGTTTTGCGGCCTGTTATGATATGGTTTGACAGGAGAGCGCAGGCACAAGTAAAATGGATGGAGGAAACCATAGGAAAGGACAGGATAATAGCGTTGAGCGGGAATCCTCTGGATCCAGCTTATATAACGCCGAAGATGTTGTGGATTAAGGAAAATGAGCCACAAGTATACCAGCGCACGTATAAATTTCTCCAAAGCAACGCTTTTATTGTGTATAGGCTTACAGGGAATTTTACCCAGGATAAATCTCAAGGTTACGGGTTTCACTTTTTTGATATATCAAAGGGTTGTTACGACGTAGAGCTGTGCAGAGATATGGGCCTTGATATAGAAAAGGTTGCAGATGTGTGCGAGTGCAGTGAAATCGTCGGCAAGGTTACAAAAGAAGCGGCTATGCAGACAGGCTTGGTAGAGGGAACGCCGGTAGTCGCAGGAGGTCTTGATGCGGCAGCGTCTACATTGGGGGCAGGTGTGATTGAGTCGGGACAAACACAGGAGCAGGGCGGACAGGCTGGAGGTATGAGCATATTTTTATCAACGCCTGTCATTGAGCCCCGCTTGATATTAAGCTATCACGTTATACCTGATTCATGGTTGCTCCAGGGTGGCACGGTAGGTGGTGGAGGTGCGCTTAAATGGTTTAAAGAGCAATTAGGCTATGAGGAAACAGAGATAGCGCAAAAAATGGGTATAAGCCCTTACAAGGTTATAGATGATGAGGTTTCATCGATAAAGCCGGGAAGTGGCGGCGTCGTATTTTTGCCTTATATGTCCGGTGAGCGCTCGCCTATATGGAACCCCAATGCCAGAGGAGTGTTTTTCGGTCTGTCCTATGATAAGACCAAAGCCCATATGGCCAGGGCGGTGATGGAAGGGTGTGCTTTTGCTTTAAGGCACAACATAGAGGTAGCAGAGGAAGCAGGGGCTACTGTAAACAGGCTTATAAGCGTTGGCGGTGCTGCTAACAGCGATGTATGGATGCAGATAAAGGCGGACGTGACAGGGAAGGAGATAGTTGTCCCCTATTCCGACGATGCCACTGCTCTGGGTGCTGCCTTGTTGGCCGGGGTAGGTACAGGAATATATGAAGATTTTAAAGAGGCGGTCAGGCGTACCGTCAGAGTGAGGAAAATATATAAGCCCAATCCAGATAATTTTAAGGTGTACGGCGATTTGTACGGTGTATATCGAGAGATATATGCTAGGCTTGAAAGCACATACGATAGATTGGCACAGATATTTTGAGAGTTATAACTGGAAAGGGATGTGACAGATGAAAGCAGCTGTTTTACGCGGTGAAAATGATATCGTGTACAAGGACATCCAAAGGCCTGAAATAGGCGATGATGAGGTTTTAGTTAATGTAAAAGCCACAGGAATTTGTGGATCTGATATCCCCAGGGTATTGGGTAAGGCTGCTCATTATTATCCTATTGTCCTGGGCCATGAGTTTGCAGGAGTAGTGGCAGAGGTAGGGAATAATGTGACGGATGTAGAAGTGGGGACAAGAGTGACATGTGCGCCGCTGGTGCCGTGCCATAGGTGTGCAGAATGTCAGATGGGCTATTTTTCACAGTGCAGCCATTATAAATTTATCGGTTCCAGCCTGTTTGGAAGTTGGGCGGAATATGTGAGAGTGCCGGCTATAAACGTAGTAAGGTTACCTGATGAGGTGAGCTTTGAAGAGGGAGCTTTTTTCGAGCCTTCAACGGTGGTATTACACGGTATTTTTAATGCGGATTTTAGAGCCGGTTACAGTGCAGCGGTTTTGGGCTGTGGGACTATAGGTCAGCTGGCGGTTCAGTGGCTCAGAATAATGGGTGCTTCTCATATATATGCCTTTGATATAGACGGCGAAAAATTGGAGCTTGCCAAGGAATTGGGCGCTGATGCTTGTTTTAATACATCAGTTGAGGGCTTTGAGGAAAAATTAAAAGACATCCTAGAAGATGGTGGCGTCGACTACGTGTTTGAAACCGCCGGCGTGTCATTTACCCAGAGGTTGAGCTTGAGCGTAGCGGCCAAAAGAGGCACTATCTGTTTTATAGGGACGCCTACAAAGGATTTGACATTACAGCCTCATTTATTTGAAGTGATATTGCGCAAGGAATTGACATTAAAGGGTTCGTGGATGTCGTATTCTGCCCCATTCCCCGGTCGAGAGTGGAAGCTGACAGCAGAGGCTTTTAAGAAAAAAGACTTAAAGGTAGATCCTTTGATATATAAGAGGTTTCCTTTAAGAGATGTAAATAAAGCATTTGACTTGTTTAGAAATCGCTCGCCTGTAAAAGGTAAGATTATGCTGATTAATGAATGAGTATTCCAGCAATTGGAGGTATACAATGGAAACACCAGTATCAGTTGGAAAAAGGTATATTGTAGATATCGTGGATTTATCCAGCGAAGGTTTAGGCGTAGGCAAAGTAGACGGATTTACTATTTTCGTAAGAGGGGCTTTAATCGGTGAAAAGGTAGAAGCTGTAGTTTTAAATGTTAAAAAAAGTTATGCTGAAGGCGAAGCTATAAATATTATCGCTAAATCCTATGAAAGAGTTAAACCGATATGTCCTGTGGAAGGTTGTGGCGGTTGTCAGCTTATGCATTTGAACTATGGAGGCCAGCTTAGATACAAGGTTAATAAAGTAAAGAATGTATTAAGCCGCATAGGTAAGATAGATGCAAAAGTAAACGACATTATAGGGGCGGAGAGGCCTTTGTATTATAGGAATAAAGCAGAATTTGCCGTTTCATGGGAAGATGATAGACCCATTGTAGGATTTAGAGCACCTAAAAGCCACGATGTGGTACCTGTAGATGCTTGTTATATCCAAAACGCCGTTGTTATGGATGCGGTTAAAGCGGTTAAAGAATTTCTCGTTGAATTTTGCAACCATGAGATAAAGAGCGTAATAACGAAAATTTCTAGTTTAAACGGGAAAGTCATGATCATATTAGAGACTATCGGTGAAAATTTATCTCATAGCGAGCAGTTGATAAGCATGTTAAAAAGGGTTGAATGCATTGACGGCGTCGTGCTCAAATGGAAATATAAAAAAGGTAGAGAAAAAACCAGGATTTTATATGGCACGGATAAATTGGTGGATAAAATAGGGGATTTGTATTTTTACGTAACTCCTCTTTCTTTTTTTCAGGTGAATCCTGAGCAGACGGTTAAGCTGTATGATAAAGTTATGGAATACGCTGACCTTTCAGGGAATGAAGTGGTCGTAGATGCCTATTGCGGTATAGGTACCATAGGACTTTATCTGGCCAGAAAAGCAAAAAAAGTATACGGTATTGAAATAGTGGAAGAGGCTATAGAAGCAGCTAAGAAAAATGCTGACTTAAATGTTATCAACAATGCTAGTTTTATAGCAGGTAAGGCAGAAGAAGAGTTAAAGAGGTTGTATAACAAAGGTATAGTAGCTGACGTGGTGGTAGTCGATCCTCCCCGGAAAGGCTGTGATTCTAGGTTATTGGGGACTTTAGCAGATATGAGGCCCAAAAGAATTGTTTATGTCTCCTGTGACCCGGGTACATTGGCGAGGGATTTGCGGTTTTTGGCTGATAATGGCTTTAACGTCGTGGAAGTACAGCCTGTGGACATGTTCCCTCAGACTTATCATGTTGAGACGGTAGCCTTGTTGGCAAATGTAAAAAACAAATAAGGGCTGAAAAACCGCATGAGAACAGGAGTGCCGGCAGGCAGTTAAAGTGCTGGAGAACCCTGTTTTTTGTCTGTGAAATGTTTCGAGGAAACATGTTTATCACAATCCAAAAAGAACAGCGTTCGAAATATTAGGTGTTTTGAAGGCTTCTTTAAAGAAATGGAAATGCCAACCCGGTTAAGTGAAATTAAAGTAAGAGAAGTTGTATTAGATGAGCTAGCTGATGTGTCGGAAATCACGAACTGAAACTACCGGGTTTTTCGTTAAAAGCTGTTACCGATTAGCCACGTACTTTGTGTTGATAATGATAGGGATGGATTATGATTGGCCTTTTTCCAAAAAATCATCAGGTTAACATTTATATCATCTCGATCGTATTCAAACTTTACAGCATGCACATTTTTCGTAATACCTCTTAACAACAATGTTGACAAAAGGGAGACTCCTTTCCCGGATGCTCTTTCAATAGCACGTCCTGTACACCGCATGTGAAGGAGAACGCTGGAAAAGAAGCTAAAAAAGAACGCCTTAATCACGACGTTCTTTTCATAAGGAATTATTCCGCTATGCCAAACTGCGCAAGAAAATCTTTCGGGTCAATTGCGGGGACCGGAGAATTACTAAAATCCTTTGTATTGCGGGTAATGATATAATCGGCTTTGACTCTTTTAGCGATTGCCCCGACAAGAGCGTCTTCAAAGTCTGTCACCTTGCTTGATAATGCGTTCATAACGTCAGATGCAAGCACGTCGGCAATATCCATCAGCTTCATCAACTGGACGATGGCCTCCTTTGACTTTTCGGCATCCTTGTTTGCGCGGTGTAGGATGTAATAGATATCGGTTATGGCGTTGGCGGTAATTAAAGTTTCGACTTTATCGAGCGAGGACAGCTTCAGTACATTATAGGACGCATCAAAAAAGTCGGTGCGGTGCAATAAAACATCGAGCACGATATTTGTATCAATCAGTATTCTCATTGCCTTGATAGCCTATCCCTTCTGGCGTCATCAAGCGTATAACCGTCGTCTTGAACGATGCCAACAAGGCTGTTAAGGATATCAAGCTTATTTTCGCGCAGGCTTGTCAGCTTTACAATCGGTTTGTTGTTTTTTGTGATGATGATATCTTGCGTTTCGGCAAGCTTAAGGTATTTTCCAATATTTGTTTTTAGCTCTGTAGCAGTAATAATCATAGCAAAAGACTCCTTTCAAATTTAGTATAGCTGATACACTTATAGTATATTCATATTGCGCGAATTTGTCAATAATTATCGTTCGATAACTATAGTACAAAATAAATGAAGCAGTAGGGACGGTAAAATCCTCACACTTTTCTGACTGTATAACGTGCGTTTAGTATCGCACAAAAAAATCACAGTTTTAAACGGGGTATATCCCCTTTTTATTTTTACAGAAAGCGAGGTGATGTGTATGACAAAGAAGGCACTACCTCTTGTAGTCTATACCCCATTTAACCATCGAATCCAGTACCGACTTTAAGCTGTAGCCTGTCTCGGTGAGGGTATATTCCCATAAAGGCTCGTTTCAGTGTGGTGTCTGACTGATAATGTATATCATGCTGAAAAAATTTAGGCTACCACATTTGTGAACTGCCCCCTGTCAAATAGACAGTGGAAATAATTAAAATTCTATGTAAGGCACCAATTAAAAAATGGCTGGTGTTTTCTTTATGCCGCAATACCGGAAAGATAGTTACGATACTCCATCGGCGTTATGTATTTTAAGCGTTTCTGGTATCTTCTCGTATTGTAGTAATCTATATATTCCTCAATGGCACATTTCAAACTCGTTTTGAAGTTCATTTTGGCTCTTTCCCCTATGTCTCCATTTGTAGTAGGCAGATCTGCTGATTCCTGTGATTTTACATAGAGCTGAAACAGGGTAGTGCTTTTGTTCTGAAAGCCTCTGTAAATTCGTTCTCAGGTTTGCGTTTACCTCAAATGTGGTACTACGCCCTTTGGTCATAATTTGCTTTCCTCCTGCTCTCGAAGATTTTAGCTTCTCATGACCATTATACTTCAAAATCCAATTTGATAGTTGGGAGTAATCAATCCTGATTCTCCCATTGATTGAAATTTAGAAATCCATTGTTGCACTGAAGTAACTTTGGATTTTCGTCTCATAAAAAATATGCTCCTTCTCGTGTCAAACAGTTTTAGATGTAAAATGTCCCACATATGGAATACCATCTAATATCATGCAATCTTCAGTAGACCATCGATAAAGGGATATCTTCCAGTGTAAAGGTTTTATCTGCAAAATCAATCAACGCCTCATAGTGGTTGACGGTATCTATTCCTTGCACACTCAATATTGTTTTCTTTTACTATTTCTCCAATTATTTCAATGGCGGACTCGTTTGCATCTGCATATTGTGTCTGCCTCGATTACTACTGTTTTTAGGTCTTCCTTAGCAAGCAAATAGGCAAATAAAATTCCAGTGATGCCACCCCTAATAATGGCTATATCACTCTTTAAATTCTCATTTGGCACCAGATAGTTTGTTTTGGGTGTAGATGCCATCCAATAGGATTGAGGTGGTTTTCTAAAAATCTTCAGTTTGTCTGTGTTCATGTAATACCTCCATAACGTAACAAAAATTAATTTATTTATCTTTTGCAGCTGTAAATGTAATATGTGCTCTTAATGTCAGTATACACGGCTATCTTTCCGAAAATAATATATAAAGAGGTTTTAGAGAATTAAATTAAAGGAGTTAAGAGCTTGTATCCCAGTAAAGTTTTCTATGAACCTGCCATTCTGAGCTATGAGCTCGGGAGACAGCTGAAAGAAAAATTTAAAGGTGTACCATGGATACCGATTAAAAGCCACAACGATATTGAGCAGTTGCGCAATAATCCCAACCGGGAATTTGCCAGAATGAAGCGGTATCTTATTATCGGTGTGCGAAAATCCTTGAAATACACACCCAATCATAAGTTTTCAGATTTCCTGGTGCCGTACACTTCCTCCGGCTGCAGTGCTATGTGCCTTTATTGCTATTTGGTGTGCAGCTACAACAAATGTTCCTATCTCAGACTATTTGTTAATCGCGAAGAAATGATGGATAAGCTGATAAAAACCGCAAACAGTTCGGAAAAAGATATGGTTTTTGAGATCGGCAGCAACAGCGATATGGTCCTGGAAAATACAATTACGGGGAATCTGGAATGGACGATTGAAAATTTCAGCAAAAGCGAAAAAGGTTTTCTTACGTTTCCTACGAAGTTTGATATGGTGCAGCCTCTCCTTCAGTTGAACCACAGAGGGAAAATTATCGTGCGAATGAGCGTGAACCCAGAGGAGATCATCCGGAAAGTGGAGATTGGGACGGCTTCACTAAAAGACAGAATTCGTGCGCTCAACCGGATGTGCGATGCAGGATACAGAGTAGGGATGTTGATCGCTCCTGTGATGATGGTGGACAACTGGAAGGAACTTTACGGGCGGTTAATAGACCAGTTGTCTGATGAGCTTTCCGAAAAGGTAAAAGATCAATTATTTATCGAAATTATTTTTATGACTTACAGCTATGTGCACCGGGCAATTAATCGGGATGCGTTTCCTAATGCCTTAGAGTTGTTTGATAAATCTCTTATGACAGGGCGAGGGCGAGGGAAATACTGCTACCGAAAAGATGTTCGAGCTATGGGCGAGCAATTCTTAAGAGAACAGCTTTCACAAAAATTAAACGGGGTCCCAATTATATATGTGGTTTAAGAGATGGTGTCTAAAAGAAGGCGAAACTGTCTTTTCTTTACTGGGATTTTTATTTGCCATCGAGTTCTTGTTGGAGTTAAAGCATCTTTATTGGCTGGCTTTTTTGTTTATTATTAGAAAAAACATATTTCGGCATTGGAAAAGGTGTACCGCTTGCGCGCAGATGGGATGATAGAAGACCGCGTACTTAACGAAGAGTTGAAAGTAAACGTGCAAAAGGTTGTTGGTTTATTAAAGGATAGCAGATAAGGAAGGAAAATATTAAAATACAAGGCGTTGTTGTAACAAGTACTGCAGAAAGACCAGTTTTGACAATCAGAAAATAGTGCTGGCGTATATGGAGACTAACCGTATGACGGCATTAATAGCCAGGAATAGAGCCTGGCTCTTTTTTTGTATAATTTACCTTAAAGTAGGATGTCCGCTTTATAAATTCTTTATAATTGCCTGTTAAATTATATAGCGCAAGATAAATAATTAAATGAAGGGATGATTTAAGATGGTAAAAGTAGAGTATATACTTGAAACTAAAAACCTAAAAAAATTCTACGGAAAGCAGCTTGCGGTAAATGATGTTTCACTCAAAGTACCAAAAGGTTCAATATATGGTTTACTCGGGCCAAATGGAGCTGGGAAATCCACAATTTTGAAGATGCTTACAGGACTTTTGCGTCCATCCAGCGGAGAAATTATTGTTTTTGGTGAACCATGGCAGCGAAATCACCTGGAGCGCATTGGGGCGTTAATAGAATCACCTGCCCTATATGGCAACCTGACAGCATTTGAGAACCTTCTGGTTCACGCAAAATTGATGGCACTTCCGAAAGAAAGGATTTACCAAGTGCTAGAAACGGTAGGTTTGAAAGATACAGGTAAAAAGCTGGTAGCGCAGTTTTCCATGGGGATGAAGCAAAGGCTTGGCATTGCAATTGCACTTTTCGGATGTCCTGAATTATTGATACTAGATGAACCTACCAATGGACTTGATCCTATAGGCATTCAGGAATTGAGAGAATTAATCCGTTCATTTCCCAAAAGTGGGATTACGGTAATTCTTTCAAGCCATATGTTGTCGGAGGTTTCTCAGCTTGTTGACTATATTGGTATCATAAGCGATGGTGAACTTAAATACCAGGGTAAAATAAGTCATGATGAAGACCTTGAAGGATTATTCATGAATGTTGTAAGGGGGGTTAAAAAGTGATTAATATAATAAACTCGGAAAGCATTAAATACAAGAGAACATTTATAAGACGCCTTACATTGCTTGCGCCATTGTTTTTTATAATAATGGCGCTGTTACAGAAATTTTTCATACCTGCTGATTATCTAAGGCCATGGCAACTTCTTCTGGATCAGGTATACAATTGGTGGCCGGTAATATTCGTTCCGATGGGTATAGCTTTGCTTGCTACATTAGTGGCATTGCAAGAAAAAAAGGCGGGGAATTACCTCAATTTAGAGATTCACAATATTTCACCGTCGATCTTGTGGACAGGTAAAATTGTATTAATGGCATATCACGCATTGCTTGCGACATTGGTCCTTATTGCTGCTATAATAGTATCGGGACTTATTACGGCTGGAGGACAAATCCCGTGGATAAAGATCCTTTCAGGCGGTTTTACGATATGGCTCACATCCCTTGCCGTAATACCGCTCCAGTTATGGATAGCAACGTGGAAGGGCACGTTTTTCAGCATGGCTATGGGCTTTATCGGACTTATTGTTGGCGTTATAGCGGCACCGAAGTCTTACTGGATGTACATTCCATGGAGTTGGCCCACAAGGCTCATGGTTCCTATAATAGGTGTACACCCTAATGGAATACCGTTAAAGGCATCGGATCCCCTTCGGGACCCTTCAGTAGTACCAATAGGGATAGCTCTGGCGATCGCTGCTCTAATTATCTTTACCATAATTACTGCTGTGTGGTTTAATAGAAGAGAGGTAAGATGATGAAGATACTAATATCAGAGTGGATTAAGATAAAACGCACCCCTATACGTTGGCTTACATTTTTGACGCCTGTTATTTTTGCGGCCTTTATCATTTGGTATTTTTCATTAAGGGCAATAACTGTAGATACACAAATTTCAATATTTCAGGCGTTTTTTGAAACGTGGACCACACTGGTGATTCCTTTGGGCGCTGGTTTAATACCGGGATTTATGGTACATCAGGAGGAACTCGCCGGCAGCTTCAACGGCTTTCTCGTAAGCAGATTACCACGGCGGGATTTGTACTTTGGAAAACTTACGATGCTTATTTTGCTGGTATTAACTGATACTTTGCTAGCGACGTTGGCGCTTGTTATAGGGTTAAATTTTATATTAGATATATTTATATCTTGGCCTGTTTTTATGGGGGCGGCTATAATGGCTATGATAGGAACTCTTCCGCTATTGGCATTTCATATATGGATAAGTTTTGCATGGGGGATTGGTGTATCAATCGGCATTGGCGGCGGAGGCATTCTCATAGCTGCTTTGACGGCAACGAGTCTTGGTGATAAGATCTGGCAATTCGTGCCGTGGGCATGGCCGGTGCGTTTAGCAAGCTTAGTAGGCGCATATTTACTCAAAAACATACCCTCAGGCTTTATCATAGGTCAAGCTGTAAAGGGACTTATTCCAGCTGTAATACTTTTTGTAGTCATGGTGATAGGTGGTTTAATTTGGTTTGAAAGGTGGGAAGGCAGTTGGCATGAGTAGGATTCTTATAATTGATGATGAAGAAGATTTAGTCACTCTCTTAAAGGATTCCCTTGAGAGCAGAGGCCATATTGTGTCTGTGGCATACGATGGCGAAAGCGGTGTTAGAAAAGCCCAGGAACAACCGGATCTCATTATTTTAGATGTAATGATGCCTGGCATTAATGGATACGAGGTTTGCAGAAAAATACGGGATGTGGTCCTTTGCCCCGTAATTTTTTTGAGTGCAAAACAGTCGGAAGCTGACAAGATAAAGGGCCTGGCTTTAGGAGGAGACGATTATATAGTAAAACCATTTAGCCTTAAAGAACTGCTTGCAAGAATAGATGCCCATTTAAGGAGGGAAAAGAGGGCTATATTCCTTAATAATTCCAATAAGAGGATATTGATTAGCTTTGGTAGGTTGTCGGTTGATTTAAAATCACGGCAGGTTATGATAGATGGCGATGTTGTACCTTTGACAAAGAAAGAATTTGATATCGTAGAGTTGCTCTCGCTGCATCCTGGACAGGTATTTTCAAAAGAACAGATTTATGAGAAGGTCTGGGGATATGATGCAGAAGGAGATTGTTCAACCGTAACTGAACACGTGAAAAATATAAGGGCAAAGCTGGCAGAGTTTGATTCAAATACAGAGTATATATCCACAGTCTGGGGGATTGGCTATCGTTTTAATAAAATTATGTAAACATGGCAGGTGTATTTATATGTTGGCCAAAAAGCCTCTTAAGTCTCAGTTTGTAATAACCTTTATTTTGATTTTAATATCAAGTATAATAGCCACTATATTTACGTATTATGCAGGATATATGATTTTTGTAAATCTTGAATATAAAAAAATATATCCTGCTAACTATTACGAAAAGAAAATACCTGAAATTGAAGATTATATAAGAAGCAAAGGCGCAGTTATACTTAATCCTGAAGATAAAAAATCTCTGGAGATGATAATCCCTATAGAGGGAATATCGTATCAGGTTATAGATACCAATGGCAATAGGATTTATGGAACGGACATCCGGAGAATTGTAAAAAGCAAGGAAGAGTTCTATAGCAAAATGAATTCGAATATTGGTATCAAGGGGGAGTATACCCGTTTAATTCCGGTTATTGATTTTGATGGCAAAATAAAAGGCGGTGTTGCGCTGACATATAAATTAACCCCTTATTTTCCCAATACGGTGGATGAGATATGGATCAAACCATTATTCGCAGCAATTATTTTTTCTCCATTTATTTATATAGTCATCTTTACATTGCTTTTTTCAAAGAGATTTGCTGATAGTATAGGAAAGCCGATAAATATGCTTATAGAGGCGTCAAGAAAGGTTAAAGAAAAGGATCTCGATTTTAATTTAGATCATTATGCCGATAATGAGCTTGGGAGGCTATGCGAAGCGTTTAATGAAATGAAAAATGAACTTAAAGAATCGTTGATTTCACAGTGGAAAGTAGAACAGGAAAGATATGAGATGGTTGAGGCGCTGGCACACGATTTAAAAACACCGCTTTCTACAATACTGGGATATGTAGAAGCGCTTACAGAAGGTCATTATGACGATAATCAAAAGATAAAAAAGTATTTAAATGTGATAAAAGAAAATGCTAATAAGGCTTCACAACTTATAAAAGAAATGCTTTATGCCGCAGAGATTGAAGGTTTGGGCGTAGGGCTTGACGCTGTGCCTGTAGACATATATTCTTTTTTAATGCAAAAAAAAGAGGGCTATGAGATAATGGCAAAAGATAAGAATATAAATTTTAAAGTTGATGTGACTTATGAAAATCAGGAAAAAAAGATATGTCCTGTCGATGTTGTAAAACTTGAACGCATTCTGGACAATATCATAATGAACAGCATTCGGTATACGCCGCAAAATGGGACAATAACGATTAATGCTGACGTTGCCTGTGATAATATTCGTTTTAAAATATGCGATTCAGGGAAGGGATTTAGTAATAAAGACCTGTTGCACGTATTTAGTAAATTTTACAGGGGAGATGAATCCCGTTCTTCTAAAAATGGCCATGCCGGCCTGGGCTTATATATAGCAAAAAAACTTGTAGAAATGCATCGGGGGAGTATAAAGGCATTTAATGCAAAGGATGGTGGTGCATGTATAGAGTTTGTTTTATATAAAGTCTAGCTGTTTATCGGCAATTCAATTATAAACATGGCCCCGGTTTCAGTATTTTTAGCTGTGATTTTTCCGCCGTGTTTTTGGATGACATTTTTGCTTATAGCCATCCCAAGCCCAAAATTCCCTTTTTTACCCATATAGAACCTTTCAAAGATGTTGGGGAGTTCGTCGGCGTCAAAGCCTGGCCCATCATCTTCTATGATGATTTTTACATTGTTCTTTTCGGTTATTTTTGAGATTGTTACACTGCTTTTTGCATATCTAATGCAATTGCTGATCACGTTTGTAATCGCACGGGAAAGTTTTTCTTCATCAGCGTATACCTCTATCTTTTCATCGGCAATGTTGTGGATGATTTTTATATTGTTTTTTATGGCAATTCCATTCATTCGTTCTATGCAGCTTTTTATCAAGTCGTTAAGGTCCAGGTTGTTAAAGTGATAATTTTCTTCTATAGTGTCAAGACGTGATAAGTAAAGCAAATCTTCTATCATATGAGTCAGGCGCTTGGTTTCTTCTATTATGACCTCAACAGCAGTGCTGCTATCTACGACGCCGTATTTAATCCCTTCGGCGTAACTTTGGATGGACATAAGGGGAGTTCTTAGTTCATGGGATACGTTTTGCAAAAAAGTTTTTTGCGCTTTATCATAGGTTTCGAGCTTATCAGACATAATGTTGATGTTATTCACCAGTTCCTGTAATTCATCGTCTACAGGCATGTGGATTTTAGTCCCAAAGTTCCTTTCGGCAATGGCTTTTATATGCTGGTTTAGCGAGGAAAACGGAGAGGATATTTTTTTGGACACTTGAGAAGAAATTAGCGCGGTGATTAAAGCCGAAAGGATGAGGATGGCTAAAAGTATTAAATTTATAACCCACTGCAGCTGGTTGACTTTTTGGAGGCTGGAGTATATGATAATCCATCCTAAGCCAAAAGAATTTTTTTGGTATACCGGCTTGACGACTGCTATATATTCGGTGCCGGACAAGTAGAAATTCAGGTATGTTTCGCTGTTGAGATTTTGTAATTTTTTGATTTCATTTGTCATTTGATCTAAAAACTTGGTAGACGGCGTAAAAAAACCCTCTGGGAAAAGAGTTATTCTATTTTTGTCTTTATCAAGCAATATATAATCCGCATTTAAGACAGATAGAGGTTCTCTTAGTGAGCGGTCCAACATGAAGTAGTACCTGAAAAGCCCGTTGTCGTTTTGATCGTCAGGTGGTGGAGGAATTTGCCCGGGCTTGGGCAGAAAGTCGCGGCCTTGCTGCAGCGCAGCATGTTCGGTGCGTGATGCGATTTTGCTTAACTGTTCAAGGATGTCCCTCTCAATGTACATGCGGACAGTGATATTGAATATTATTGCCACCAGCGTAATAAGCGTTATTATGACAATAAGATTGTATTTGAAAATTCTCCACTTAATTGTGTTTCTCTTCATGTTATCATTCCTTATCCTGAATTTTAAAGCCAAAGCCCCAGACAGTCTCAATCTTAAGAACAGATCCTGCATCGGATAGCTTTTTGCGAATTCTCTTTACGGTGTCGTCAGTTGCTCGGGTTTCTACCTCATTTTCAAATCCCCAAACTTTTTCCAGCAGCTCATTGCGGCTTACTGCCCTGTTTTTGTTGCCTGCCAGATAGTAAAGCAGTGAAAATTCCATTTTTGTAAGGCCTATATCTTTACCGTTAAACAGGGCTTGCTTGGTATCTGGATTTATTGTAATATCTGCTATTTTTATAATACAGCTGTTTTCTGTAGGCGCTTTATCCATTTCAATTCTTCGAAAAATGCTTTTTACTCTGGCTACCAACTCCATAGGGCTGAAGGGTTTTGTCAAGTAGTCGTCACTTCCAAGGGTCAATCCGGCTATTTTGTCAGGATCTGTGTCTTTTGCGGATACGATTATAATTGGGACATTGCTCCTTTGGCGGATTAAAGAACAAAGGGAGTAGCCGTCTATCTCCGGCATCATGATGTCTATGATGAGCATATCAGCGGGCCTTGAGTTGAAGGCGTCAAGAATAGAGCGCCCGTCGTAAAAGGTTTCCACTTCATATCCTTCTTTATTTAGAAATGATTTTATGATGTTGCAGATGTTAATTTCATCATCAGCTATGTATATCAATTTTTTATCCATGGTATTACCTTCACCCCACTGTAATTATATCATAGATTCGGACTTTGGCATTATTTAAGGGGTCATTTTGCCTCAATTCTGCCACAGTTTTGCGGAGATTGGAACGGATGGTGTGGTGTAAAATTAATCACAGAAAAAATTGAAAGAAAAAAATGTGAGGAGAGAGAACATGAGGCGTATTAAAAGCAACTGGCACAGGATAGCTTTACCTTTGATTTTAGCGTTGACAGCTTTTTTAACTTTTTATGATGTGGATAAAGAAGGCTATGCCAATTCGTACTATTCCGCTGCAGTAAAGAGTATGCTTACCAGCTGGCATAACTTTTTCTTTGCTTCTTTTGATCCCGGTGGATTTGTAACCGTGGACAAACCCGCTTTGGGCTTATGGCTGCAGGCTTTGAGCGCGTGGATTTTTGGATTTCACGGATGGAGCCTTATTCTTCCTGAAGCGCTGTCAGCGGTTGTATCGGTAGCGGTTTTATATCACCTGGTACAGAGGTCTTTTGGGAAAACAGCAGGTATTGCATCGGCCATGGCATTGGCTTTGTCGCCTATTTTTGTGGCTGTGAGCAGGACCAATAACCTCGATTCGTCTCTTATTATGGTTTTGCTTTTTGCTACTTGGGCGCTGATTGTGGCGGCAGAAAAGAGCAGCTTTAAATTGTTGCTTTTATCTATGGTGCTGGTAGGGCTGGGGTTTAACATTAAAATGCTTCAGGCTTTTATGGTTTTACCCGCTTTCTACCTGGTTTACCTGTTTACATCGTCATTGAAAACAGCTAAAAAACTGTTGCACCTCGCCCTGGCGACGGTGTTGCTCCTTGCGGTTTCTCTTTCCTGGGCCGTAATAGTGGATCTGACGCCTGCTGATCAACGGCCTTATATAGGAAGCAGTCAAAACAATTCGGTTATAGAGCTGGCCCTGGGTTATAACGGCATACAGCGGCTTACGGGAAACAATCGGATGGGGCCGCAAAACGCAGGCAATGGCAGAGTAAATGCCGTTGCTTCTGCCACCTATCGTCCTGATACGCCACCCTCAGATAATCAAAATCCGCAAGATGACAGAGGACATTTTTCAGACGGCAATATGCCGCAGGGATTTAACGGTGCATTTAATGGTAGGCCTGGAGGAAACGGTGGGCCTGGAGGGAATGGAGGTCCTGGAGGAGTAGGAGAGAACGGACAAAAGGGGATTTTTAGGATTTTTAATCAGCAGCAGGCGGGGCAGATCAGCTGGTTGATACCTATGGCGTTTTTCGGCATGGCCATTCTCGTAATCAAGGTGTTCAAAAAGGAAGAGCGCGATAAAAAGACGGTTGTCAGATACTTAATGCTCTGGGCAGCGTGGATTTTGCCTATGATGGCATTCTTCAGTATAGCTGGTTTTTACCACAGGTATTACCTTTCTATGCTTGCTCCTTCCATTGCGGCTTTGTCAGGCATTGGTGTTGTAGAGATGTGGAAGGCATATATGCAAAGCGGCTGGAGATGGTTTATTCTTCCCGCAGCGTTAATAGTCAATGGGGCTGTGCAAGGATTGATTCTCTCGAGGTATGAGGAGTGGAGCAGTATTCTCACGCCGGTGGTATGCGGGATAAGCCTAGCCTCTGCATTGGTACTTATTGTAATAAGGCTTTTGAACAATGATCGCCTGGATAAGACGATAAAGGCGACAGTAGCTACAGGTTTTGCTGCCCTTCTCATAGCACCTGCCATCTGGTCCTATACTCCCATACTGTACGGTTCTCAAACGACTTTGCCCATTGCAGGACCTGAATTAAGTAGGGGGTTTGGAAATAGAGGATTTAACCGGGATGGAGGTGGCATGGTCCGATCTCCAGAGAATACGGCATCTTCTAAGTTAATAAGTTTTCTCATGAACAATAGAAACGGCGAGAAGTACATTGTCGCTGTATCCGATGCTAATTCAGCAGCGCCTATCATTTTGCAAACAGGCCAGCCGGTTATGGCTATAGGTGGATTCTCAGGATCAGATCCTATATTGACAGTAGATAAACTGGAGAAGATGGTAAAAAACGGCGAGATAAGGTATTTCTTAGTGCAGGGAAGAGGGGGAATGGGATCACAGTCAGAGATCATCAGCTGGGTGCAGCAACACGGAACAGTGGTTTCTCCTGAGAAATGGAGTGGTACAGCTTCAGAGTCAAACAGTGAAATTCAGGGTGGGCCAGGGCAATTCAGAGACATGATGGGAAATGGAACGCTTTATGATTTGGCGCCACAAAAAAATACTGATTAATAAAAAACTAGTCTGGAGGGGTGTTGTATGAATAGCGCAGAAGTCAAATATTCCATTGTGGTTCCACTGTACAATGAGGAGGAAGTGATCATTGAAACTTACAGGAGATTAAAAGAGGTGATGGACTCTACGGGAGAGCCCTATGAGATAATTTTTGTAAATGACGGAAGTAAAGATAAAACCCTTGAAATTGCTAAAAGCATCTGCAAGAGGGATAAAAACATTAAGCTTCTGAGCTTTTCAAGAAATTTTGGCCATCAGATCGCCATAACCGCTGGGATGGATTACTCCAGCGGTGAGGCGATTGTGGTCATTGATGCAGACCTCCAGGATCCTCCTGAAGTGATATTAAAGATGATCGAAAAGTGGAAACAAGGCTATGACGTGGTCTACGGCAAGAGGGCAAAGAGAAAAGGCGAGACATTTTTCAAAAAAATTACAGCCAAAGTTTTTTACAGGGTATTGAAAACCATGACCGATGTGGATATTCCTGTGGACACAGGAGATTTCAGGTTGATTGACAGGAAAGTGTGCGATGCGCTGAAGTCTATCAAGGAGCACAATCGATACGTAAGAGGGCTGGTCAGCTGGATTGGCTTTAAGCAGACGGGAGTGGAGTTTGTCAGAGAACCGAGGTTTGCAGGGGAGACCAAGTATCCGTTGAAAAAGATGGTAAAATTTGCCGCCGATGCTATAACGTCCTTCTCATATAAGCCTCTAAAGATCGCCACTTACACGGGTGTAGCGGTCTGCGTTTTGTGTTTTGCCTATATGGTATTTGCGTTATTTCAAAGTTTATTTGCCGTTGCAGTACATGCCTGGGCCTTAATATCTGTCTTTAGCTTATTTTTAAATGGGCTTATGTTTATAATGATAGGAATCATCGGCGAGTATATTGGCCGTATTTACGATGAAGCCAAAGGAAGGCCACTTTACATTATTGATGAAAAGGAAGGATTTTGATGTACGATATCGCTCTTAGTTTATACGCGAAATATCAGTCCATGTTTCGCTTTGCAATTGTAGGGTTTATAAATACAGGGGTGGACTTCCTGACGTTTTCTGTGCTTTTCAGTTTTTTAGGCTTTAACAAGCTGATATGCCAGGCTGCCGGATACACAATGGGGATTGTCAACAGTTTCGTCTTGAATAAGCTGTGGACCTTTGAAGACAGGAAATCAAAATTAAGTACAGCCAATCAATTTGCGCGGTTTGTGGCAGTTAATATGGTATCTTTAGGGTTATCGCTTTTAGGGTTGAAGTTTATCAGCGAAAGCTATGGAGTGAACGTATATGTTTCAAAGTTGATGGTAACAGGCGTGGCGCAGGCTGTGAACTATATCGGCTATAGGTATTGGGTGTTCAACAAAAAGTGACTTTGAAAGGATGATTGGGATGAAAGTACGTAAAGCTATAATACCTGCTGCGGGTATGGGAACGAGATTTCTGCCGGCTACCAAGGCCCAACCTAAGGAGATGTTCCCGATAGTAGACAAACCCGCTATTCAGTATATAGTAGAGGAAGCGGTGGCATCGGGCATTGAAGACATAATAATTGTAACAGGTCGCAATAAAAAAGCTATAGAAGATCACTTTGACAGATCTATCGAGTTGGAAGAAACACTGAAAAAAAACAAAAGTCAACTGCTTGAAGCGGTTAAGAAGATATCAAGCCTGGCGAACATATACTATGTGCGCCAGAAAGAACCTTTAGGGCTGGGTCATGCTGTCTATTGTGCCAGGTCATTTATAGGAGATGAGCCCTTCGCCGTTTTGCTTGGTGATGATATAGTGTGTTCTGATGTGCCTTGCTTGAAACAGATGATGGAGGTATACGAAGAGTTGCAGGCGACTATACTGGGAGTGCAAAAGATCCCTGATACAGAGGTTTCAAAATATGGGATTGTTGGATGCGAGCCTGCCGGTGATAGAATTTATAAGGTTACAAGTCTCGTGGAGAAACCAACAAAGAGCCAAGCACCTTCAAATATCGCTATTTTAGGGAGGTACATCATATCCCCGGCAATTTTTGAATGCATCGAAAATACTACCCCAGGAAAGGGTGGGGAAATTCAATTAACCGATGCCCTGAGGCTGCTTATGGAAAGGGAAAAGCTATATGCTTATGATTTTATCGGTGAACGATACGACGTAGGAGACAGGTTTGGCTTTATAAAAGCAACGATTGAATTTGCGCTGAAGAGGGACGATATAAAGGACAGTCTGATTCAATACATCAAAGAGAAATTAAATAATGAGAAATTAAATAATGTCCCTTGTTGATTTATTCAGGAAACCCCAAGGTATGGAGAGTGAGAAAATGAATTTTTTTAAAAAGAATATGCTAAAAATACTGCTGGCCTTTATTTTGTTGTCGGCAGGACTATTGTGCATTTATTTCTTATACAACTATAAAGGTGACGTATATCAGTGGCAAAACAGAATTAACCAACCTAACTTCTATTCCGGCGGAAAAAGCCATTTTAATCCTAATCGTGCGCCACAAATTGTAAAACCACCCAATAATGGAGAAACGCCCAATAATAGGAATGCACCTAACAATGGTGGTGCGCCAGATAATGTGGGGAAGTTGAGGGGAACATCCAATGGGATTACAAGATCTACTTCCCAAATTGTCACCTACACTATTGTATTTTTGGCCGTGTCGTTTTTAATGGGTTATTTTTATAAGCGCAAAAAAATTAAAATACACGCCGGCGATGAAAGTATGCTTGTAATAACTATATTGCTTATAGGGCTATTTTTGAGGGTTTTCATTGCCACATTGATGGAAGGACACCCCTTTGACATCAATCTCTTTAAGAGATGGGCACAAACAGCGGCGAATAATTTCACCGGCTTTTATTCAGGGGGTAACACCAGCGACTATCCTCCACTATATATTTATGTTTTATTTTTGATAGGCAAGATAGCTGATATTCCTGCTATGAGCCCTTATTTCATATTGTTTCTAAAGCTGCCTTCTATTGTAACAGATATTGCCACGTCATATCTTATATACAGGTTAGGCAAAAAACAACTCTCTAAGGAGATGGGCATTATATTATCCGCATTTTATGCTTTTAATCCGGCAGTTTTTGTAAATTCTGCCGTATGGGGGCAGGTGGATTCATTTTTTACATTGCTTATAATCCTTTCTATGTGGATGCTTTCGGAGGAAAAAATCGGCCTTTCATCGGCGCTATTGGCGGCGTCGGTAATGATGAAACCTCAGGGGATTATATTTGTTCCCGTACTTTTCTTTGAGCTGATCAGGCAAAAAAGCGTTAAAGCTTTTGTAAAAGCGGCATTTTGCGGTTTGGGTACATTTTTGGCCATCTTACTTCCATTTTCTATAGGTAAAGGAGTTCTATGGATTATCAATCTGTTTTCAAACACCGTGGCAGAATATCCCTATGCCTCTGTGAATGCATTCAATTTCTTCAGCTTGCTGGGGGCTAACTATGCCAGGGACACGTTTACTTTATTTGGTTTAAGCTATCATACTTGGGGAATGATATTTATCGTACTTGTTACTGCTTTTTCTTGGTTTATATACATTAAAGGAAACAGCACCATCTTTGCGCCTACAGCGGCTTTAATCCAGGTAGCAGGGGTGCTGAGTCTATATTTTTAAATCAAGCCCGATAACTCCTATGATACTCCCTGTTGTATCTTTGATAGGGAAAGAAAGGGTTATACAGGGTTTTTTTGTTATAGCAGATATATAAATTGGTGAAATATATTCTTCTCCGTTAATGCTTTTTTTGAACCATTCCCTTACACCGGCATTTGCTATGCCTGCTTCCGGGATTGAGCAAATAAATCTTCCTTTTTTGTCATTGGTCCATATTGCCTCGATTAAATCGTATTTATTGATAAAGTCTTTAAGGATCTTTGCGTGGGTCGACATGTCCATCGTCAACAGATCCATATTTTTGCAAAGCTCGTCATTTACTATTTTAATGCATTTTTCTATATTCTCTTTTATTGTGGTTTCTTCAAAAGATATGGTGGGGGTGTCTGCGGTGTCAAGTAGTTGCGCTAAGTTGTTTGATGCTTCATTTAACCTGTTGCTCAGTTCGGCTATTTCCTGTACGCTGTATCTTTGCTTATCAACAGAGTTGTAAACCGCTCTTACGCTCTGATCTGCTCTGTAAATTATTTCTTCTATAACTTCAACCATATCTTTTATATCTTTTGTCAATGTAGATTGTTGTTCGGATATTTTGCCGATTTTTTCTAGCATTTCCACTGCTTCATTAAACAACGCACTTATATTTTTGAGTTTTTTTTCAATGCTATTTGACGCCTCAACTCCCTTTTTTACTCTTTCTGTGTTTTTTATCATAGTATTGTATACGTTATGCATTTCATTTTGAACGCTGTCTACGAGTTTACCGATGTCTTTTACCGCTTTGCTGGTATTATTTGATAACTTTCTTATTTCTTGCGCCACAACGCCAAACCCTTTGCCTGTTTTTCCCGCTTTTGCAGATTCTATTGAAGCGTTCAATGCCAGCAGGTGGGTTTGTTTAGAAATGCTCTCCACAGTTTCAAGGATGTGTATTATTTCTGTGGAAACGGAATTCAGTTTTTCCACGTATTCCATTGTGCTGTTTGTCGAGTCATGGATTTCGTTTACAATACTTATTATTTTCATTATTTCATCAATGCTTTTTGTGGCTATCTCTTTAGATGCAAAGTTCTTTAATTTCATTTCCAAGGATATGTTTTTAGCGTCTTCTACTATACTTGTCATGTTTTTTATTTTTGATATGATTTCGCGAATTTCTTCGTTGACTTGTGAGTGGAACTTGGCCATATCAAGGGTTTGGGCATATAATTGTTGGGTAAACGCATTGTTTTCATCCATAGTAATGTAGAGTTGCTGAGATACAGCGGATATCTGGCTTGAAGCGACCTGTACGTCATTGTTAAATTTGTCTAGCTCTTCTTTTGAGCTATCAGCTTTTGCCTGCAATTTACTGATATATTTGTTTTCACTGCTTTGTAAATAAAATGCTCCAACAGTGGATAATAAGATGTACAAGGACATTTTAACCCATAAAAATGCATCTGGGATTGTTAAAAACAATATTACGGTGATAAATATAATACTGAATTGAGAAATTATAATTTTGTGTTTGTTCATAGTATATGCCTCCACGTACAAATTTAGAGTAAAATAAAAAAGCATTCAACACGGGTAACACATTTCAACGCCGTTGTTGAATGCCTCTGCGATATATTTAAAATGCACAATAATTATAACATATGAAAGGCAGATGCGCAATGATTTAAACGATGAATGGGCATTGAACATCTTTCCAATCTCTGCTATAATCTAAGCAAAGTGGAGGAATTGCTGTGCAGACCATAGCTTTAATGGTAGAAGCATCCGCTAGAGGAAATGGGATGCTCTCTGCTCCAGCGGAGAGAGTATGTCACGTTGCATGAAGGTATAGTTCTGCCATAACAAATAGGAGGTATTATATGATAAAAGAATACGATGAAGTTAAGGAAATCACTTGGGAAAATATTTGGACTTATTGGAAAGAATGTGCATCTATTTATGAGCCTAAACTGCTAATACCTTTAAAAATAGAAAAAATTTACGTAAATTTTAAGGATGCCAATATTTATATTCATGGTTATGATTGGATTCACATAAACAATTACAAGAAACGGATTGAATACGTTACAACCAGACCGATAGAGTTTTTGTATTTCGGACCATGCTTAAACAAAGGCACATTGCATACTTTAGAGATTTTGGCAGAAGCACAAGATAACATAAAAGATAGTGCCGCCATATGGCTTTCAGCGTTTACAAACGAAATGATGGATTCTTTACCATATGGATGGCGGGGTAAAGGGTATTCTATTTTGTATAAGGTGCATATAGAGTCATACAGTCAAATTAAAGAAAAATATTTTATGTGGCATCATGCTATGAAAAAATTATTGCCAGAAGTCTGTTTTTCTTATGAGTTTTTGGAGGGCATGAGCATTAATTCGTATCGGCAAATTGTAGAGCTTTCCGTGATTAGTTCAGCACAAATACTAAACAACTATGTCGCAGTTGAATACGATTCAAGAACAAAATAGACAGCTGTCCGTACTCTAAATAAATGTTAGTTCCAAACAGTATATTTCTACCGTTATAAGGTTTGTATAGTGCGTGATACTGGTGATTAAACAGAAAAGGAGGAACACGATATGGATCAATGGAAAAACATTATAGAAGAAACGCTTAAAGATTTATATTATAAACAAGGCTTAACAGATAGAAATATTGCAGAACTTTATGGAGTCACAAAAGGTAAAGTCCCCGATTTAAACGTAAAAAATATAATATCACGCTTGAGGAAAAAAATAATCGATGATTTGGCTTCACAAAATAGTGAGCTTTTTAACAAATTAAATGAAGAATCTAAAGCCAGACTTTTAAGATATGAAAATATTGATGGAATTGCAAAAGCATTGACACATTATGCTTTTAGAAATGGACCGGTTGAAGAAATGCATGCTGATGGAAAATTGACGCAAGACGATATGAAAACCTTAAACAAATATATGGTAAACCGTTTAGCCGGAATTCTTTCCGCGGTTTTTGAAGGAAGATGGTTACAACTAGAATTGTTATATACATTTTATCAAAATTATGGTACAAATTGGGACAAGGCTGAACCGGACATCAAAGAATTGGAAATGATCTGGAATAAAAGCATAAAATTGCTTGATAAATTGCTAAGTCAAGAGTGACACATCGTGCAAATAAGTTGAATTGGTATTTTCCATCATAAGTATGATCAGGCTGGTTATTAAATTTAAGTAAAAGGAAGCCGCTCCTGCTGTAGAGGAGCAGGCAAAACCATGCCCTCCACGGTGCTATAGACGATGCTACCGGTGAAATTCTCGGTCTTTATACGACTAAAATCAAGCTAAAGGCCGTGTGGAAAGGCCTTGGGGTACTCTTCAATCACGCCTGCCAGTGGAATTTAAGATTGCATCAATATCTACCATAGACGAAGCTAGTGAGTTTTTAAAAAATTACATTCCTGAATTCAATAAGTTGTTCTCTGTGGAACCTAAAGGAGCTGGATCTGCTTTTCGCCCACTTCCTGACGAGTTAGATCTCGACTGTATATTCTGTATCAAGCAAAAAAGAAAGGTGGATAGAAGCGGCGTATTCTCATTCTACGGTAAACAGTTCAAAATTGAGCCAAAAGAGAACCAACCTTCCATTCCACCCAAAGCAACTATAAACGTATTCATAAGTAGTATATCAGGAGTACGGGTGAAATACAAGGGGGTGGTCTATGAAACGGAATTATTTATTAAGCCTAAGAAGGTTGCGGATAGTGCTCCAAAGAAACGGAAGTCTATTACGAGTTACGTTTGAAGACAACGACCGAGACATACTTGAGATGCTCTGTGAGATATTTCTCGGTAAATACAAGAAAGTGGCTTGACATTTAAGTTCAGTGCATGATCCCCATTCCCACGTTGTCAGACCTCTATTGCAGGAAGGAAACCACTTATGCCGTGAAAAGCCTTGACAACAATGGGCATAGGGGCAAAGTCCCCTAAGTTTTTGTTTTATTAAGTGACATTCTTAAATTGCAATATTAAATGCGACACATTTTTTGGAAACCCGAATGATGTTGGATTTCGAAATCATGAATTTTGAAACTCAGAAGTTAGCCGTTCTATTTCCCTGAAAAAGAGCTCTGCTGGCTGGCGGTAACCAAGGATTTTTCTGGGCAAGGTATTACACCAATTCTGCGCCCGCTCAATTTGTGAAAGCGACAATTCACTGATAGCTGTTCCCTTAGGAATCAACCGCCTGACTAGACCATTGTGCCGCTCATTAGTGGCTCGTTCCCAGGCGGAATAGGGGTGAGCATAGTAAATATCAATCCCATGGACGTTTAAATTGGCAAACTCACTACCGTTATCCGCAGTGATGCTCTTAAACACCCGAGAAAACATAAGACCATACTGGCTTTTTAGCCGCTTTAACGCTTCATCCACTGCCTCAGCAGTTTTGCTTGCCAATGGGAGGAGCAGATGATAACGAGTTTTCCTTTCTGTTAGGGTCAGCAGAACATGATCATTAGAGCGTCTTCCCAGAACAGTGTCGATTTCCCAATGGCCGAACTCCTCGCGCTTTTCAATGCTATCAGGCCGCTCGCTAATACTCTTGCCGAAAAGGCGCTTGTGTTTTCTCAAAGAATTCTTCTTCGGTTTACGTCTGGTTTTTATGAAAAGGTCTATATTGCGGACTTTAAGCAAGCAGCGGTCGATATAGTTGTATAGGGTTTTGGTGCAAACCATGGACGAAGGGTCAAAGAGTTTTTCTCGGCGAGCAGCTCCTACAACAGCATCAGGGGACCATTTGTCTTGAAGTATCTTTTGCTCAGCATATTGGAGGAAGGATTCAACTTGGAGGATCTTACTTTTTCGGCCACAGAAAGAGCGGTTCTTCTCATATACCGCCTGGCCGGTTTCAGGGAAGTATGCTTCATATGTAGTTAGATCTGTGCGGCGTTGAGTTGTGGTGCCACGTTTTATTTCGCGGTAAATGGTGCTGCGATGGCGGCCAAGTTTTTTAGCGATTTGAGATGGTGAGAACCCTTCTTTTAAAAGAGCGCAAATTTTACCTCTTTCATAAGGTGTAAGGTGTTTAAAAGTACGAGGTAATGTGGTATACTCTTGAGTAAGAACCATAGCTGAAACCCTCCGTATGTGTTAGTTTTTTACCAACCAACATCATATCGGGTTTCATGCTATGGTTCAACTATTTTTTGGTGTCGCATTTAATTTTACAATTAACCTATTAAGTGACATTTTCAAAAAATATTGACATGATCTAATAAAGACATTTTAAACGCATATAGGGGAAAAACAGAGAGAAAGTGAGAAAACGTGAGCAATATTCTGAAAAAAAAAAAAACGGAGAATATTCGGCTAATTTGGCTGAATTTGGACTTTGAAAATGTTTTTACAAAGAGATATTATAGTAATCAGAAAGTTTATTAAAGAGTTTAAAAAAGATAAAATAAATTTAATAAGATATGGTGTGATATTTGTTAGAAATGACGTTTAATAGGGAGTGATTAGTTAATGTATTAAAGTATTTACTTGAGAATGTTAAAATAAGGATTATATTTAAGCAGCAAGGGGAGGTGTTCTTGTAACAGATACAGAAATTTACTATCCTAAGCCGCCTGAAATTGGTGATATTAATAATACTATAATTGCAGGTGATAGCACTATCTCAAGACCTTAAAACAGGTTATTACGGGTAATAGACGTTGAGAAATTAATTAAATAAAAGTTGAGAGGGGTATGAAAAATGGGGGGAAATTTAAAAAAAGTAATTGCATTAGTAATTAGCTTGGCTGTAATTACTATTGTTCTACCAGGATGTGGTGGTAGAAGTGTTAACAGCAGTTCGACTTCTTCATCTGGCACTGTAACTATTACATATGCAATTTGGGATAAGAATCAAGAACCTGGAATGAAGGCCATAGCAGACGTATTTCATAAGAAATATCCTAATATTACCGTTAAGGTTGAAGTTACACCTTGGGATCAATATTGGACTAAAATGGATGCAGCTGCTACAGGAGGATCTCTACCGGATGTTTTTTGGATGCATTCAAATAATTTTGTGAAGTATGCTTCAAATGGTATGTTAATGGATATAACAAGTAGAATAAAGTCAAGTAAACTTTTAGATATGAACAAATTTCCTAAAGGATTAGTAGATTTATATACGTTTGATGGAAAGAATTATGCGATACCAAAGGATTATGATACAATTGCTTTATGGTATAACAAAACTATGTTTGATGCTGCCAAGATACCTTATCCAGATGATAGTTGGGATTGGAATAAACTCTTAGAAGTTGCTCGGAAATTAACTAATCCAAACAAGGGTGTTTATGGTTTTGTAGCTCCAGAAGATGCTCAGCAAGGATATTACAATTTTATATATCAAAATGGTGGATATGTAATATCTCCTGATGGAAAAACATCAGGGTGGAGTCTCCCGGCTACTAAAGAGGCAATACAATGGGATGTGGATTTAAGTACCAAGTATCATGTTTCACCAACTCAAGATCAGTTTGCACAGACAAGTTTTGCGCAGTATTTTGAAGCAGGAAAAGCTGCTATGGGATTATTCGGTTCTTGGATGGTAAGTGAATTTGACGCAAATAGCTATGTAAAAAAGAATTGTGATGTTGCAGTTATACCAAAAGGAAAACAAAGGGCAACTATATATAATGGTTTGGGAAACGTTATTTCCGCTAAAACAAAATACCCAGAGCAGAGTTGGAAATTTCTCGAATTTTTAGGTACACAAGAAGCAAATATGATTCAAGCTAAATACGGCTCAGCAATACCTGCATATGAAGGGACTCAGCAAGGCTGGATAGATCATTTTAAAAACTTTAATGTGAAAGTTTATCCGGAGATGTTAAGTTACGGTGTTCTAATGCCACACTCGAAGACTGCTTCAAAGTGGCAACAAATTGAAAATGATATATTAAAGAAAGTTTGGATGAAACAACTTTCGGTAGATGAGGGATGCAATCAGCTTGCACAACAAGTTAATGCCCTTTTAGCTACTGAAAAATGATATAAATTAAAGAACCAAGTTCTGCTGTGTTAATGCTTAAGCAGTTTGGACTTGGTTCTTAACATAAACTAATAAATCTACATGAAATATACAATGATGGAAGAAACAATAGAAGGAGAAGGATGGAAAATGAACGAATTTAAGCTTAAAAGAGGAAGGAGAAAATGGGAAGATTACCTTTGGGCTTATTTAATGATAGCACCTACAATAATAGGCTTGATAATTCTAAATGTTTGGCCGATACTTCAAACAATATATTTGAGTTTAACTAAGTCAGGTGATTTTGGACATAATCAATTTGTAGGTTTAGAAAATTACAAGCGCTTATTTTTGGATCATGAAGTTATGCGGGCTACTTTGAATACTCTTGAATATGCAATAATTTCTGTTCCAGCAGGTGTATTCCTTTCATTAATTGTTGCGGTTTTGTTAAACTCAAATATAAAAGGAAAAACGATTTATCGTACTATCTATTTTTTACCAGTTATTTCTGCTCCTGCCGCTATCGCTATGGTTTGGAGATGGTTGTACAATTCAGATTTTGGATTGTTTAATTATTTTCTTTCTTTAATGAGCATACACAAAATTAATTGGCTTACCGACCCAAGAATTGCTTTAATTTCAATAATTATTGTTGGAATATGGAGTAGTCTTGGATATAATATGGTAATCTTGCTTGCTGGTTTACAAGAAATACCAATAACTTATTATGAGGCGGCTGAAATTGATGGAGCAGATCCTTTTAGAAAATTTTTTTCTATAACGTTACCTTTGGTATCACCAACTCTGTTTTTTGTAGTAGTTACTTCAGTAATAGGTGCGTTGCAGGTATTTGACTATATATTTATGATGATTGATAGGACAAGTGTGGCTCTGAGCACTACTCAATCTTTAGTGTATTTATTTTATAAATATTCATTTATTATGTATGATAAAAGTTACGGTTCAACTATAGTAGTGTTTTTATTTATAATTATTATGATTATTACTTTAATACAACTTAAATTACAGAAAAAATGGGTATATTATCAATAATGTAGGAGGTATAGATCATGAATAAAAAATTAAAAACTAGTAATATAATTATTCATTTTGTGTTAATAATCGGAGCGATATTAATGATAATCCCATTTTTATGGATGTTTTTAACTTCGTTTAAAACTCTTGCAGAATCTACAACTGTACCACCAACTATAATACCACATCAATTCAAATGGAATAACTATTCAGAAGTTGTCAAATTATTGCCATTTGGAAAGTTTTATTTAAATACAGCATTAATGATAATGTTTAGGATAGTTGGTTCGGTTTTTTTTAGTGCTATGGCAGCTTATGCTTTTGCAAGAATTAAGTTCCCAGGAAGAGATTATCTTTTTATGATAGTACTTATCCAGATGATGGTACCATCACAGATATTTATAGTTCCTCAATATCTTTTAGTTTCAAAATTAGGATTATTAAATACTGTTACAGCGTTGGTGATACCTGGTATAGTAAGTGCTTTTGGAACGTTTCTTTTACGACAGTTTTTTATGGGATTGCCTAATGAACTGGAAGAAGCAGCAATATTAGATGGATGTAACAGATGGCAAATATTTTGGAGTGTTATGCTGCCGCTAACAAAATCTGGATTGATAGCGGTTGGAATATTTACAGCATTGTTTGCTTGGAGAGATTTAATGTGGCCTTTGGTAGTAAATATGTCTGTTGATAAAATGCCGTTATCAGCCGGTCTGGCTTCGCTTCAGGGTCAATATTCTACTAATTTTCCTCAATTAATGGCAGGCTCTATGATAGCGATATGGCCAATGTTATTGATATTTGTAATATTTCAGAAACAGTTTATATCAGGTATTTCTACTACAGGTTTAAAGAGTTAACAGACAAAATTATTTTACGGTAGCAGCTGCTTCGATTACAGCGGTTTTGCCTGTTGTATTTTTATACTTGTTCTTGCAAAAATATTTTATTCAAGGCATGGTAGAGAGTGCAATAAAATGAATAAACTTGACATGTCAATGAAATATTAAAGCTTCCCAAACGCAGCGTATTAAGATATAATTTCAATGGATATACCGTTGTAGGTAAGAGATAATTATCAAAGGAGGGAATGGGCTCTGCCCGAAAAATGGGTATATATTATGACAGTGAAAATAGGGCGTTTTACCTTAACGCTAAGGACACAAGCTACATAATTTGGGTAAACAAGTACGATTACCTTTGCCATGTGTATTTTGGGAAAAAGGTTAGAAGTGTGAATCTGGAAGACCAATTAAAGGTGGTGGACAGGCCTTTTTCGCCCAATCCCATAGAAGGCGATAAGGATTTTTCCCTGGATACGCTGCGGCAAGAATATCCCGCTTACGGTAATTCGGACTATAGGAGCCCCGCTTATCAGGTTCAGCTGGAAAACGGCTCGACGATAACCGATTTAAGGTATCAATCCCACAGGATTTACAGGGGTAAGCCTAAATTAGAGGGATTGCCTGCTACATACGTGGAAAATGACGATGAGGCAGAAACGCTGGAGATTTCACTATACGATAGGGTAGCGGGCTTGAAAGTAGTTCTTTTGTATACCGTTTTTGAGGATTTTGACGTTATCACAAGGTCAGCCCGATTTGAAAACGTGGGGACTCAGGATTTAAAGCTGCTGCGAGCCCTCAGCATGAGCGTAGACTTCAAAGACGATGACTTTGATATGCTCCAGTTATCAGGTGCATGGGCAAGGGAGAGGCATGTGATAAGAAGGCCTCTGGCAAAAGGGATCCAGTCTATAGACAGCACAAGGGGAGCCAGCAGCCATCAGCAAAACCCTTTTATAGCGCTTATGAGAAAAAACGCCGATGAATTTAGCGGCGACGTATACGGCTTTAGCCTGGTATACAGCGGCAGCTTCTTGGCGCAGGTAGAAGTGGACCCCTATAGTGTCGCGAGGGTTTCCATGGGCATAAATCCTTTTGATTTTACCTGGCTTTTAAAGCCCGGCGAAAGATTTCAGACCCCTGAGGTTGTAATGGTTTACTCTGACAGCGGCCTCAATAAGATGTCCCAGACGTATCACAAATTATACAGGACCAGATTGGCAAGAGGAAAATACAGGGATAGAGAAAGGCCGATACTTATCAACAACTGGGAAGCGACTTATTTTAACTTTAATGAAGAAAAGCTCAAGGAGATTGCCAAAACAGCCAGCGAGCTAGGCATTGAACTGTTTGTACTGGATGACGGTTGGTTTGGAAAAAGAAACTCTGACGATAGTTCCTTAGGCGATTGGTTTGTCAACAGAGATAAGCTTCCCAATGGTCTGGAGGGCATCGCAAAATACGCTAATGAAAAGGGAATGAAATTTGGGCTGTGGTTTGAGCCTGAAATGATCTCTCCTGACAGCGAGCTTTACAGGCGCCATCCCGATTGGTGCATCCATGTCCCCGATAGGACGAGGAGCCAGGCCAGAAACCAGCTGGTTTTAGACCTATCCAGGGATGACGTGTGCGACTATGTTATAAAAGCCGTGTCTGATGTTTTAAGAAGTGCCAACATAAGCTATGTTAAGTGGGATATGAACAGGAACATGACGGAGATAGGATCGGCGTTGCTGCCTCCTGGGAGGCAAAGAGAAACAGCTCACAGGTATATATTGGGTCTATATAGAATTCTGGAGGAGATAACCTCAGCATTTCCCGATATACTGTTTGAAAGCTGTGCAGGTGGCGGTGGTCGCTTTGACCCTGGTATGCTCTACTACATGCCTCAGACCTGGACCAGCGACAATACAGATGCCGTAGAGAGGCTTAAGATTCAATACGGGACCAGCATAGTTTATCCCCTTATATCCATGGGTGCCCACGTTTCTGCGGTTCCCAATCATCAGGTAGGAAGGTTGACATCTATACAGATCCGTGGGGATGTGGCTATGTCTGCTAATTTGGGATACGAGCTGGACTTGACCAAGTTAAGCGACGAAGAAAAAGAAGTAGTTAAGGAGCAGGTTAGAAGATATAAAGAGATCAGGAGGATTGTCCAGTTTGGCGATTTTTATCGACTGATAAGCCCCTTTGAGGGCAATGAAGCCGCGTGGTTGATTATAACTGAAGATAAAAGGGAGTTTATACTGTACTACTTCAGGGTACTGGCAGGTGTCAATGAGCCCCTTGGCAGGATTTATTTGAAGGGATTAAACCCGGATTTCAATTATGAATTGCAGGGCTCGGGACGAGTTTACGGTGGGGATGAGCTTATGTACGCAGGGCTAAGACTTCCTCATTTAAATGGGGACTTTAAGAGCTTGATGTGGCATTTTAAAGCGGTTATTAAATAATAACCGCTTTTTCGCGCTCATATGTCCTTGTCTTTGAAGATGATGGAGCCCTTTATTTTTGAGATAATATGTTATAGAATAATACTTAGAGTATGCTCAGAAAGAAGCTTATAGGAGATGATATGATGAGCCTATTGTATACACCTATCAAAATAAAGGACGTACTTATGAAAAACAGGGTAATGATGTCACCCATGTGCATGTATTCTGCGTCCGCCGACGGTATGCCTAATGATTGGCATCTGGTTCATTACGCCACAAGGGCCGTAGGCGGTGTAGGTCTTATAATGCAAGAGGCCACGGCGGTAGAGAGCAGAGGCAGGATTACTGATCGTGATTTGGGTATATGGGACGATGCACATATAGATGGGTTAAAGAAAATAGTATCCCTATGTAAAAGCTACGGAGCTGCAATGGGTATACAGCTGGCCCATGCAGGTCGCAAGTGCGAGGTAATTACTGAAGATGTGGTGGCACCAAGCCCCATAAAGGCCGGTGAAAATTATAAGATGCCGAGAGAGCTATCCGTTGACGACATTCGCTGCATTGTCACGTCTTTTGGCATGGCTGCTAGAAGGGCTGATGAGGCAGGCTATGATATCGTGGAAATCCACGCGGCTCACGGATACCTGATTCACGAATTTTTATCACCTCTTTCTAACAAGCGGACGGACCAGTACGGCGGTAGCCTTGAAAACCGCGTGAGATTTTTAAATGAAATAATAGATGAAGTTAGAAAATATTGGCCTGATAACAAGCCTTTGTTTGTACGAGTCTCGGCTGATGATTATATACCAGGTGGCATAAACATAGATATGATGGTAGACATTGTAAACCACATTAAAGATAGAGTAGATGCAATTGATGTGAGCAGCGGAGGGCTGTTAAGCGCTCATATCGATGTTTACCCCGGCTATCAGATTAAATACGCTCAAGAGATAAAATCCAGATGCAAAATAAAGACTGTAGCAGTAGGGCTTATAACCACACCTGAAATGGCAGAGGAGATAGTTTCCAATAAAAGGGCGGATATGGTGGCACTTGGGAGAGAGCTGCTGAGAAATCCCTACTGGGTATTGCAGTCGGCAGGTCGCCTGCACACCGATGTTGCATGGCCTGTACAGTATGAAAGGGCCAAATAGTCTTGTTTAAAATGGTTAAAAAACTAGCAATAGATGGTCGGTTTCGAATGTAGTGATTATTTTTCCCCATTAAAATGGGGAGCTTTTTATTTCTCTAAAAAGTATTTCAAGGTGCCTTTTAGGATTTAAAGCTTGCTGCGTTGAAAGTTTCTAAATGATCTGATAACTTGGCTTCTTACTTCCTTAAAGAGCTAGGTATCGAACTGTTTACGCTGAGTAATTTACTTACAGGAAAGACTCACCTAGATAGTGTTAACAATAATTTGGTAGTTCGATTTTGTATACTTTTGCAGGAATTTAATATTTTATGTAGAATATTATTACATATATGGTATATATGTAGATATTTTGTATGCCTTTGTATAAAGGAGGTAATAGGTTGGGATTAATTCACAAAAATTTTACTGAAGAAGAGAGAAACTTGTTCTTGGCTTCTATTCTTCATGATATAGGAAAATACTGGCAGAGAACAGGAGATAATAAAGTTAATGAAAAAGTAAAGAAAGTATATAGAGAAATTTATAGAGAAGAAGGGGCTTATAGTCCAAGGCATCAAGAGTGGGGAGCATATTTTTGCGAGACGTATGTAAAAATAAATGAAGTAACTTCAGCTGTTAGGAATCATCATAGACCGATATCAAAAATGGATTATATTATTGCTATTGCAGATAAACTCTCGGCAGTTGAAAGGGATAATAAGAGGTTAGATGATGAAGAAGATGCAAAACAGCTTATTTCGATTTTTTCCGATATAAAATTAGATGGTTTAGGGGCAGAGGGTGCATATTATAAAAAATTAGTACCTTTGTCTGAATTTGTTATGCCTACTCCTGAAATAGACATAAATGTTTCATATAGTTATAAACAATTATGGGATAGATTCATAGAGGATTTTGTCAAGATTAAGAATTTTTCGGATCCGATAGAATTATTAAAGTTTTATCATGTTTTAGAAGAGTATACGTTTAATGTACCTTCAGCCTATTATTATTCAAGGCCTGATATTTCTCTTTGGGCTCATTTAAAGACTACTGCAGCAATTGCATTTTGTCTTTTTAGAGAGTTAGAGGGAAGTAGTGAAAGAGTATATGAGAGAATACATAGTAAGATAATTACACAATCCATTTTTGAAGATGGAGAAGGGGATCTATTTTGTCTTGTAAAAGGGGATATTTCGGGAATTCAGGATTTTGTATACGATACAGAAATGGATGGTGCAACGAAATCCTTAAGGGGTAAATCTTTTTATATATCATATTTAATGGATTTAGTAGCTAAGTATATTTTGATCAATGAAAAGATGCCAATTTGCAATATGATTTATTCTGGCGGAGGGCATTTTTATTTATTGATGCCTGCAAAATTTATAGACAAAATAGATTATTATCAAGAGGTTTTGGATCAGATACTTTTTAATGCCCATGGTCTAAGGCTCTCTATTTTAATCGATGCTGTTCCTGTAAGCATAGAAGACTTAATTAAAAATTTTTCAGATAAGCTAGATGAAGTTGGTATTAAAATAAATGAAAAAAAAGAGAGGAAGTATTTCAGTTTGATATTCAATAATAATTTTAAGTTTTTTGAACCTTATGAAGATAATGGAGATATATGCCCACATTGTGGTAGACCTTTAATTAGTGATAGATGTGATTTTTGCTTTAGTTTCGAAAAGCTTGGTGAGTCTTTGATTAAAGGTAATTATATAGTAGAGCAAATAATTAAACCTTTGGAATCCAGTATAAGAACCTATGATGATGTGTTTAAAGCATTAGGATTTAGAATTGAAATCTCGAGAGAACCCAGAGATGGATTTTGCTATGCTTATAAGAAAGGTGTATTTAAATTTAGAAATTGCTGCGGGTATATAAGGATACCTTCAGAAATGAAAGAAGAAGGTGGGAAAATAATAAATTTTGACGAGGTATCTGATAGGTCTAAAGGATATAAAACATGGGGGATTATAAGAGGTGATGTTGACAACCTTGGAAGGATATTCTATGAAGGGCTTGGAGAAAACAAGTCTATAGCTAGAGTATCAACATTATCATCAGAGCTTTCATTATTTTTCGGTTCTTATTTAGAGAGTTTGCTTAAGGATGAATTTGAATGTTGCTCAGCCATTTATGCTGGTGGTGATGACTTTTTCTTTATTGGTCCTTGGGACAGGCTACCTTATTTAGCATATACTATAAGAGAGAAGTTCACAGAGTTTACAGGGCATAATAGTGCAATAACTATTTCAATGTCTATAGATATTTCACCAGATCGGAAATTTCCACTTTACAAAGTAGCATTAATTTGTGGGGAACATTTGGAAAATGCGAAAATGTATATAAGAAATGGTAAACAAAAGGATTGCCTATCTTTTGCAGGCTACAACGTGGGATGGGAAGAATTCGAAAAACTAAACAGAGTGAAATCTATGTTTGTTAACGCTCTTGAAAAAGGTGTATCACGAATGATGTTAAATATTATTTATAAAGCTGAGGAACAAGAAAGAACAGCTGAAAAATATGGAGAGATGTTTAAATCATGGTGGTTGATTTATCACATTGCTCGATTAGATGAAAGGTATAAAAACACAAAAGATATTATAAATAACATTAAGGATGCATTACTGGAAAAAGGAAATTTACTTTATAAACATACTTATCTTGCGTGCCGTTGGGCAGAAATGGAGACAAGAAATGAATAAATGACGGGAGGGGTAGAAATGCCAAATGATGGTGTAAGTGTAAAAGATAAAAAAAATAAAGAATTAGATGAAAAGATAAATGAAATTAAAAACAAAATAATGGAAAAAATTAATGATGCCATTGATGTAGAAAGAGATCCTAAAGGTGATGTTTTTTTGTTCTGTGCTCAAGAAACCGGCAGATTGCTTGCTTTGAAAGATGTGAGCGTATCGCAAATAAGAAAGGTTTATAGTGAGGCAAGGAGAATTAAATACAATGAAGATGGAATTTATAGACTAAAAATTTTAGAGGCTATGCTCGCATATATGGCAGGTAGGTTTAATAAACAACTTAAAGAATTTAAAGATATTTTTACAAAAGCTATTAGAATAGCAGAAAAAAACGATGACAATTTAAAGAGATTTATTGACTTTTTCCAAGCTGTTATTGCTTATCACAGAGCATTTGGTGGCGATGAGTAATTTTTTGGTGGAGGTGTATTAATAATGGAAGAGTTAAAGTTTCAGGGTAAATATATAATAACTGCTGATATAGTGGCTAAGACAGGATTACATATAGGTTCTTCTGAGAGCAGCCTTGAAATCGGTGGTGTGGATAATTCGGTTATAAAGGATGCTCAGGGAAGGCCTTATATCCCGGGCAGCAGTTTAAAAGGTAAAATGAGGGCGTTGATGGAGTATGCTGAAGGCCTTATAAACCCAGATAATTTAGTTTTTACGGTTGAGAAAAAAGACAACAAAGAAGAAAGTATAAGAATTCACATGTGCGATAAAGTGGATTGTCCTGTTTGTAATATTTTTGGAAGGAATCACGGAAATCATAATTTTGTCAATGGCGGTCCAAAAAAGATTGATAGTGTAATAACCCCTACAAGATTGATTGTAAGGGATGCTTATTTGATTGAGGAAAGTATTACTAAAGAGATGAAAGAGAATCTTGATTTAGATTGGACGGAGGTAAAGTTTGAGAACAATCTAGATAGAATAACATCCAATGCAAATCCTAGGCAAACAGAAAGGGTTCCGGCCGGAGCGCGATTTGAAGGACAGTTTATTTTAAATGTGTTAAATGACGAAGGAACAAAGTATTTAAAAAAATTGCTTGAAGCCATGGAGTTGTTAGAAGATGACTACCTGGGTGGGCAGGGAAGTAGAGGATATGGAAGAATTGCTTTTGAAAATTTAAAAATTGTTTTTAGAAGCAAGGAGTTTTATGAAGGTACAAAAGACGAAGAGATAGTAACTCAAAATTGTGATTGCATAAGAGAGGCATTAAATAAGTTAAAGTGAGGATGAAAAAATGAAGTCATACAGAGTAAAATTGAAATTTAAAGGACCTGTCCACTTTGGGTACAAGGAGAAGATGGATAATGTGACTGAATACATAGTTCATTCAGATACACTCTTTAGCGGTATCTTGAACTGTTATTCGCTCTTATATGGCAAGAAAAGGACAGATGAAATCGTAGAGAGAGTTTTATGTGAAGATCTGCCCTTTAAGTTATCATCCGCTTTTTTATATATAGATGAAGAGTATTTAATTCCTAAACCGATTAATTTGGATTTATCTGCTGTAGTAGGAGATTTTAAGAAAGCTAAAAAAATTAGGTACGTGCCGTTAGATTATAGCTATAAACAAGCCAAAAGTGAGGTTTACATAAAAGGACCTATAATGATAACCAAGAACTATGATAGGATTTTCAGCATTGATGAAAGGCCCAGGGTGACATTGGATAGAATTGAGCACAGTAGCGAGATTTATTATTTAAGTAGTTGTACGTTTGGTGAAAATGTAGGATTATGGTTTTATCTAGACGTTTATGACACAGGTATAGAAAAAGAAATACAGGCAGCAATCAGATTGCTGGGGGACGAAGGATTAGGGGGCGAAAGAACATATGGATTCGGTTTATTTTGTGTAGATTTCTGCGAAGAAAAAGATAATTTTGATTTGGAGTCTGATCAATATCTCCTTCTGTCTTTGTTTCTTCCGTCCGAAGATGATGATTTAAAAGACGGTTTAATAAGCTATGAGCTTACTGAAAGAGGAGGTTATGTATACTCTCCTTTTAGTTCAAACCTGAAGAAGAAAAAGGTAAGGATGTTTTTGGAAGGCAGTGTATTTAAGAAAAAATATAATGGTAAAATTGCTGATGTAACACCAGATAATTTTAATACGCATAAAGTTTTAAGATATGGTATTCCATATTGGAAGCCTATTTTACTTTCTGGTCAGAGGGGTTGATGGAGTGAGGTACGAATTGGAAGTGATATCGCCGTTAAATATAGGAAACGGCACAAGGATTAAAGATTTCGAGTACTTTTTTAGGAACGGCAGGGTTGAGTATATAGATATTTACAAGCTTGTAAAGGATGTTAGTAAAAACGAAAAAAGAGCTGATTATCTCATAAATAGCTTCAATCGACAGGATTTTAGATGGAGTGAAATAAAAGAAAAGATTGGGCTTGAAAATTTGGATAAATATATTTCTGTAGTTTTAGAAGCTAACGGGATTACAGATGTAAAAGGAGAAATTATACCAGTAATTAAAAGTGCCGGGAGGCCTTATATTCCTGGATCTTCAATAAAAGGGGCGATAAGATCTTCAATTACAAGAAGTATTTGGGAAGATGCAGGTACATATTATAAAAATCAAATAGATTATACTATTAGAAAGAAAAATAATCCTAAATATAAATTAGACCCCAAAAAATTAGATGATAAAGCAGAAGAAAAGGTGTTTGGAAAACCACATAATTCACCGTTCAGATATCTAAAGATTTCTGACAGTGATATTTTGTCTAATGATAGTCTTAATATATATGAAGTTAAAATAATGAATATATGTAATGATAGAGTTAAATGGTTTAGCCTAAATAAAAACTACGATAAAAGCGAAGAGGCACTATCGGTTTATATAGAGGCTTTTAAAAGGGGGACCAAGACATATGGCAGTTTTAATCTGGATAAAAAAATATGTGATAGTTTTATGGTAATAGAAGGTAACATTGTAAATTACCAGATACTTAAGATGTTTAAAAAGCTGATAAGGGAGGATATAAATAGATATATAGAAGAGGAGATTGTTTTCTTTACGAAATATGGTTTAACTGAAATTGTAGATTTTTATAAAAACATTAAGATACGAAATGATGAATTAAGAGAAAATGAGATTATGATTCAAATGGGTTTTGCTACGGGATATTTAGGCAAGACTGTCGGTAATTATCTTAATAAGAGTATAAAAGACATTGAAAAATTGAAATTGGTTATGCCACGGACTAAAGTGTATACTCCACTGTTTCCTAAGACGAGGAGAATAATTTTCAAAAATGGGAAACCTGATTGCGTGCCAGGGTGGATTAAACTGACATTTGAAGGATGATAAGATGAGCGTTGTCAAGTTAAGATTGGAATTTCATTTAAATGATAATTTCTTTTTCGATAGAGGATATAAGCAAATTTTATCCGACTATTATTATGAGATTATAGGAAATAGATTGTTTGTTTTTTCGGACATAATACCCCAAAAAAAGAAAAACTCTGATGATGGTTTTTGGGCGATAGAAAAAGCTGCATTTGATTTTTCTACGGTACCTACTGAAAAACTATTAAATGTAGCAATGAATACCATGAAAAAACCTATACAGTTCAAATATGGTTCATTGGAGATAAAGAAGGTACGTTTTTTAAAAATAAAGCTAGAAAATAAAGCTTATACTTTGTCTCCAATTATAGTTTTTAAAAATGGTAATCCATTACTGTATGAAGAGAATCCTATATATTTCAGCGAAGTTTTAAGGGAGATTTTAATTTTCAAGTATAAAAATTTATTTGGTGTTTATCCCCAGGATGACCGATTTGTTTTTTATTTTAAAAACAAACCTCTTAAAGAAGAAATAAATGGATTTCCAGTTTATAAAGGTTGTTTTGAAATAATTGGTTCTAAAGATCTTATTAAACTTTCATATAATACAGGGCTTGGTAATTTTAATGAACTGGGTTTCGGAATGATATCAAGTGATTTGTATTTTTGGAAAAAATCAACTGACACAAAGTTGAAAAATAATAACGGAAATAGTAGTTGAGGAGGTTTTTTATTATGATAAAGTTTTTTTCTTTTTTAGGAACTAACAGATATATCCCATGTAATTACTATCTGGGAGATGCTAGAGCAGAAAACGACAGTTATGTCCAACTAGCTCTGTTGAAAGTACTTCATATTAAAGGTGTTGTGCCTTCCAAAGTGATTGTATTTACAACGAAAAAGGCCGTTGAACAAAACTGGGTACAAAATGCGTATGACAAAACCCTCCCTGGGCTTTACGAAGCGTTATGTAATCTTGATTTTATACCAGGAACAGTTAATAATTTAGTAATTCCTGAAGGTAACAATGAAAAAGAACTATGGGCGTTATTTGATATAATAATGGGAGAAATAGACGAAGGAGATGAAATAATATTTGATATAACTCATTCGTTTAGGTTTCTTCCTATGCTAGCTTTTATAGTTTTAAATTATGGACGAGTTGTTAAGAAAGCTCAGATTAAAGCCGTTTATTATGGAGCATTTGAAACATTGGGTTCAACCAGAGATGTTGAAATGATGCCTATAGAAAAAAGGAACGCACCGATTTTCGATTTGACCCCTTTTATAGATGTTTTTGATTGGACTTTAGGAGTAGACAGATATTTGAATACAGGTGATGTATCGATTATACATAATTTAACTCAAGCTGGTGTAAAAGGAATAAATAGCGAAATTTCTGCTATGGATGTTAAAGATAAAAAAGTAATGTTTAGAAATGTAAGTCAATTAAAAATACTGGCTGAAAATATGAAGAAGTTTAGTGATGTTGTATTTACGTGTAGAGGGAAAGAATTGGATAAAACAGCTTTAGAGTTAAAGAAAACTATAGATACCGTGCTTGAAAGTGCCGTTTATACATATCTTAAACCTTTGTCTCCTGTACTAAACATGTTAAATAGTAAATTTGGCAAATTTGGAGAAAATAATTATGCTAATTTACTAAATATTTGCGAATGGTGTTTAGATAATAGAATGTATCAACAAGGTTTAACCTTATTAGAAGAAGGAATTGTAAGTTATCTTTGCAATAAAAACGAGTTAAACCAAAATGAACAATCTCATAGAGATATTATAAGCGCATGTAGTGCGGTGCTTCACGGAAAAAAGTTAAAGCAAGAGTATGAAAAGGATAGACATATTATAGATTCTATAATCCAGAATTCCAAGAACCATGCTTTGTTAAAATTGCTTTATTCAATTGCTTCTGTCAGAAATGATATTAATCATGCAGGGTGGAGAAATAATCCAGGGAGTCCGAGTATTTTTGAAAAACAGCTAAGAGATTTTATAGACAAGGCTCGTTCTATTCAACATGATAATAGTGAATCCGTTTGTGTTAAGCCTAGGCGTATGCTTCTTATAATTTCACATTCCATTACTCCAGAACAGGAGAAAGAAGCAAGGACACAATTAGGGATTGATGAGTTTGTGATGCTAGAACCAAATCTTTTAGAGAGATGGTCTAATATACCGCCTGATGTTCATTTACTGTATGATCATTTGGAAGGCCTATTTAAGTGGATTGATAAAAATGCATGTGATGGAGATTATGTTCTGGTTCAAGGCGATTACGGGGCTACGTTTATGGTCGTAGATTATTGTATGGCCAGGGGGATAAAACCTGTTTATGCTACTACCCAGAGAAAGGTTAAAGAAGAAATATCAGGAGATAGCATTATTGCTACTAGGGAGTTTAGACATGTTATGTTCAGAGAATATAGACGACATGGTCAGTTAATTTGATTAAGGTATTTACAAAACTACGTAAATATGGTTAAATATAATTTAATGGATGTTTAGTTTGTCAACTCTCGAGCGTTTTTACATTATCTGAGGTTGACGAAAAATTTATACCATAGGAGGGTATCAAAAACCCTCATTTCATGCGTATTTTTTACTGGGTTTTAATCGGACCAGTATGGAATTGAAATTAACAAGCGGATTCAAGTTAGAAAGGGCTGGAGGTTAGTTTTAATCGGACCAGTATGGAATTGAAATGTTTACAAGTATTTTATTAAAGTTCTACTATTAAAAAGTTTTAATCGGACCAGTATGGAATTGAAATGCGCTTGGGGGCTGATACAAAATGACAATCAATGGCAGTTTTAATCGGACCAGTATGGAATTGAAATTGTAATAGTCAGAAAATTCATACAATAAAATCCTCTTTGTTTTAATCGGACCAGTATGGAATTGAAATGACTTGCCGATGATAGAAAAGCGAGGGCAAGGGAAGTTTTAATCGGACCAGTATGGAATTGAAATGCACCCAGTACCAGTCGCCGTTTGGAGCCTGCCATGTTTTAATCGGACCAGTATGGAATTGAAATAGAATAGCCCTTAACATCTTCAAAAAGAATTACACTCAGTTTTAATCGGACCAGTATGGAATTGAAATTCTTTTTTTGTGCACAAAAAATAGGCCCGAAGGGCCAGTTTTAATCGGACCAGTATGGAATTGAAATCTGCATGATAAGCAGTTGTGATATATACTACATACGTGCCTGGTTTTAATCGGACCAGTATGGAATTGAAATCTTGCCAGCCGCAAGCATCCCTCACGGCCAGCATATAGTTTTAATCGGACCAGTATGGAATTGAAATTTAATTATGATGTTTATTATATCATCATATCCTGCTGTTTTAATCGGACCAGTATGGAATTGAAATATGAGAAGCAAAGCATGACCCTCTTTACCAAAAATAGTTTTAATCGGACCAGTATGGAATTGAAATGGGAAGACGTATGCTTCGCCCACCCCGGCCACCTCTGTTTTAATCGGACCAGTATGGAATTGAAATGAAGTAGCATACAACTCATTCAACCTCTGGAATGCAGTTTTAATCGGACCAGTATGGAATTGAAATGCGATTTCCCCTGCTAAAAGAAGCTTTTTAACCAAGTTTTAATCGGACCAATATGGAATTGAAATAAGCTTTCACCCAATCCCACGTTGTTGACGGTGAAGGTTTCAATCGGACCATTGCGGAATTGAAAGCAGGTTACAATGAGCAGTATAACCATGCCGATCATTTCCAGTCGACAACAAACCCCATTTTTACACGCATAATAATTATTTCAGTTTAACCGATCTGGAATTGAAGGAATTTTATGTTCAATGTAGAATATAAATTTAGGATATATCAGTTAATGGAGGATAATATATGAAAAATATATTAATCTCTTTAATTGGGCGTGGGAGAAAACCAGATGGAGGTAAAGGATATATAAAAACGAGGTATAGTTTTGATAATGGTGAATATATAAGCGATGAAACGGCTTTTTTTGGTTCAGCATTGTATAGATACTTAGTAGGTAGAGGTTATGATATTGATAAGTGGATTATATTTGGTACTAATACTTCAACCTGGTCTGAAATTATTGAAGCAGTAAATAGCGTTCAACATGAAAGATTAGAAGAGATGTATTATAAAGTCTTAGATGAAGAAGAAAATGGGATAACTGATAAAACATTGAAGCAGTGGGAATGCAATATAAGCAATTTTATAAATGTAAATCTCGTCGCGGTTGATCCTTTAGATTATAAGGCCTATATCAACGTGTTGTTAAATATTATAACTGCTGGAGATGAATATAAAATCTTTTTTGACATGACTCACGCTTTCAGACATATGTCTACTGTTTTATCTTTTTCATTGATGTATTTAAAATACCTTCGAGATATTAAAAATATTGAAGTATACTATGGAGCTTTGGATATGGCAAAAGATGCTGTTAAACCCGTTTTAAAAATTGACTTCATAAATGAACTGTTCTCATTATCTACTTCTTTTGATCTGTATAAAAACTCCGGGTACTTTCCTGAAATATTAAAAGATCTTGGAATTTCAAACAGGGAAAATACATATTTCAAACTGGAACTAAATAGAAATCCAAGAAATGAGTTAAGAGAAATAGTAAAAGAATTGGAGAAAATAGTGGGAAGCGATAACTACAAAACAGAAACCGCACTATGCATTAAAAATCAACTGAGCAGATTATATGAGTTAAAGTATTTAGATGAAAGAATGGTAGAGAGGGCGAAATTTTTCTTTGACAAAAAGCAGTATTTAAAAGCACTGGTGTTGCTTTATGAGGCCATAATCATACTGGCGGGAAGGGCATATCAGATCCCAGATAAGCAAAATTACGAGAAAAGAGAAGAGAGCAGAAGAAGGATAAAAGAAGAAATAAAAGGTATTAGAGATAGAAAATTCATAAAAAGAGAGAGGATGGGAGAGGTTTTTAATCTTTTAGAATATACGAGAAATGCAGCGGTACATGGCTCTGATCCGCAGGGTATTCAGGAATATTTAGAGCAGCGTTCGTATTTTGAAAGTTTGTTTAATGAAGCGCTGGACATTTATCACGAAATAAGCAACAGTCTTAGTTAAAGTTTAATTTTTTACCTTATGGCAACAAGTATGAAGCGGAGGTATTTTTATGCGCGTAAAGATATGTTTTAGACCGGAAAAAGAAGTGGAGATTATTGATATTAATTATAACTATTATATAACATCAATGATATACAATTTATTGTCAAAGTCAAATAAGGAGTTTACAGATAAATTGCATGATGAAGGCTATAGATTGGGCTCCAGGCACTTTAAGTTGTTTACTTTTTCTCAGCTCAAAGTAAAGAAATACATCGTAGAGGAATCGAAAATTAAAATCATGGATGATGCTTTGCTATACATAGGATCTCCTAGGCTTGATTTTTTATATTATTTGTCTGATACCCTTCTTAAGGCAGAGAGAATTAAAATTGGCAGTGGCTTTTTTATTGTTGATCATGTGGACCTACTGAGAAATGTGAGATTTTCAAGAGAGGAGAGATTTTACTGCCTTTCTCCAATAACGACTTCAACAATGGAAGTTATAGGCAATGTGAAAAAGGAGAGAAATGTAGATATAAGGGACAGCAAATTTATTGACAATTTAAAGAACAACCTTATAAGAAAATATTATCTGTTGTACGATCGGCTCCCTGAAGATATGAACATAGACATACATTTTGACGAAGAGTATTTGAGCAACATAAGAGGAAAGCTGATATGGTTTAAAAACGTGGCGGTAAAGGGCTATTCTGCACCTTTTACTATAAAGGCTGATCCTGAGATCATAAAAGTGGCTTATGAATGTGGCCTGGGAGATAAAAATAGCGCTGGTTTCGGCATGATTGAAATAGACAGAAAAAATAGAGTGGGATTGGATAATGTATGTGATAGCGGTGTATGACGTAGAGGAAAAAAGGGTTGCAAAGATGTTAAAACTTTTCAGACAGTATCTAAACTGGATTCAAAACTCAGTTTTTGAGGGAGAGTTGACAGAAGCACAGCTTCTGAAATTAGAGAATTCTATAAAGAAGATAATAGATTCCGAAACTGACTCGGTGATAATATTTAAATTCAGGGATCAAAAATGGGCTGACAAAAAAATTATAGGCAAAGAAAAAAATTCTACGTCAAATTTTCTATAGTGACATAATATGGCCATCCTGTATGTTATTATTAAAATATAGCGAAAAATCAAAGTCAACAGGAGGTGATGGGCGTGTTAATTACTATTAATAACAGAGACGATGTTTGGCTTAACAACGGTCTTACCAATCTGTGCCGAATGCTTAAAGAGATAGAGGATCCCAGGATTTTTGAATGTAGCGTGTTTCCTGATAGGGTGGAAGTGAATATAAAAAATGATGAAGATTTTATAAGAATTCTGGGACGAAAGATTGTTGCTGATAGCGATACGTACATTTTCGTCAGAAAGCAAAATGATGATGGCAGCATTAATTGGACGAGAAAGGATTATGTATGTATTCAGTATGGTAGCAAAGTTAATGGCAGAAATGTTTTAAAGGAGAAAGCGTATACAACAGAAGGTATCCAAGAGCTATTAAAAGCTGTGTTGGTTCAATATGGTGCTCTATCGGGTAAAAAGCTCAAAAAAGATGTGTGTATTTTGTGCGGACAGGAATATTTTTACGAGAAGCGATGGGATAAATTGAAACAGGCTGTATATCCTTTTATTACCCGTAACAAATCTATGTCAGGGGTACGCAGCAACATTGAAGCGGAAAAAGCTCCTAAGACAAGGCCGGAATATTATGACAATGTATGTCCTACATGCTACTTGATAGGCGTTCTGGAATGGTGTGATCCTGCACATATTTTCCTCTATAAAGGCGACCGGTCGTTTTTATTTATACCTGAATTATCAAGGCTTGATAACATGTTTGATTTTAAAGAAAAATATAGATATAGCCTTGACCCTGATAGGTTTGTATCTAGTGTTAGGGTAATAATTAAGACCGGCGAGGAGGAAAAAGAAGGTTATACGCAAGGCGGTAGCAGTTTGATGCTGGCTTTTCTTGAAAAGGCTTTATCACAGGAGTTTAAGACAGAGAGGATAACCAGGTTTAAGACTCGCGTGGAATACTTTAGAAACTGGCTTATGCTGCAGATACCGTCAGGAAATATGAGGGATATAAAGCCCAGGGAAATTGGCATCGACCAGGAGGTTATAGATGTCATCGCGGAGTGCGTTGAAAAGGACATAAAGATTTACACTTCTTTTATAAACAATTTATCTATTGTAGAATCTGGAAGCCAGGCACCAAAATACGATATGGCTGAAGACTTAAAAGAGAGATGTTCGGAGGCTTTTCTCGGCAATGATTATGATGCCTTTGCAAAGGCATTGGCGCCTAGAGGCAAGTACATGGTGCGCTTTTACAGGGATGCATATGACAATTTGAAAGACTTTGTATATATCTGGAGGTGGGAGAAGATGAGGTTAAGCGAAGATGATTTGAAGGTGGTACAGCAGGTGGCAAGGATAATAGCAAGAGTTGCTGAGGACCATTCAAATCTGCTGTTTAAGTTGGATAAGGTTCGAAACCTTACAGATCTTTTGGATCTCTTAAGAGAAGTGGGCAGGAGGTATACATTCCTTGAGGACAGAGAATATTTGAGTGCTGCTTCTCTGGCGAAGATTGCGGAACTGCTGGTGAGCAGGGATTGGTCGGTTCAGGAATTTAACGATTTTAAGAATACCCTGGCCGTATTCAGTTACGCTTATACTGGACAGAATCAATATTTTGCGAAAGCAAATAAATAGGGGAGGATTTAAATATGGATATGAAATGCATTGAAATGACATGGTTAAGTAAGACATCGCTTACAAATCTTAACTCAGGAGAAGGAGAAAGCAATCTCATTGATGTGAAGAAGTACAGGTGGAAGGGCGAGGAGTACCCTTATGTCAGCGGGCAGGCCATGAGGTTTTACATGAAGGAAGCTATAAGGCGCCTTACGGATTTCAACAGTTCGTGTATACCCAATGATAAAGGAGAAAGCTGCGGCGATGTGAGTTCATGCGAACTGTGTGACCTTTTTGGATACATGAGTACCATTGAGAAAAAAGAGTCTAAAAAGGGCGGCGCAAAGATCAGGGTATCGCCGGTGAAAGTGGCTCCTGCTATGGGGTTGCTTCCTTTTGATGAGAACAGCACTATTGACTTTCTGACAAGGAAGAAGAGATCTTCTACAGATAGCGGCGATCTCAAAGGAGATATAGTCAATGTGGAGATGGGACTAAACATATATAGGAGTGGTATATCCATAGATGTTTATAAGATAGGGAGAGAAGAGGTAATAAATGAGGATAATGGCCGCAGGACAATAGAGTTAAAAGACTTGGTACCCGCTGATGAAAGGTTAAAGCGAATTATACATGTATTGGATGCGGTGAAAAATATGAGTGACTATTCTAAACAAGCTCGACTATTGACGGATTTCACTCCGGACTTCATAGTATGTTCCCTTCAGCCCAACTATAATCACAGACTTCAGAAGGCGATCGAGATAGATGAAGGGCAAAATTTAAATACAGATAGGCTAAAAGAGATATTGATTCAGTTAAAAGAGGATGGATCTTATATAGTCGCTGGAGCCATATCGGGTATTGTGAATAATTTAGATGAGGTAAAAGAGGTATTAAGTGAGCTGGGTATTGAGTTGAAATTACCAGGTGAGGCAATAAATGCATTAAAAGAAAAGATAAGGTGATAGCATGAATGGCCTGATGTTTAAAATGTCAGCTCCTTATTTTGCGGCGTTCAGAAAGCCTACCTCCAATAGCTCTTTGAGCACGTTTCCTGTACCGCCGTTTACTACTATAAGGGGCATGATATCCAATGCGATGGGTTTGAGAAGGGATGATTTTACTTTGCAAGATATTATGGAGATAGGCGTCGCACCTGTTTATATAGAAAGGCCTGTAAAGGAAAAAGCGCTTATGTTGAAAACGGTTAATAACCCCAAAGATAACATAAAAGCTTTCTGGACTTCGCCGTTCTGGAGAGATTTCATGGTCATGCCTGAATACAAAATATACATAAAAGCAGAGGACGCTTTAATAGATGAAATATATGAAGCACTTATAAACCCTGCAAGGCCGCTTTATATAGGCCAATCGGACGATATGGTCGTGATTGAAGATCTAGAAAAAACCGATGTAGTCAAAGGCCAATCTGACACTGTAAATTCCATTATAGAGGGCCTTTGTGATGGCTGTGAACTGGTAAAGTTGCTCTATAAATTTCGGGATAAAGATACGTTGATTTACACGCCTACAATATCTGTGCCTTATGAATTACCGTATAAGCTAAATAAAGTTATAGAGGGTTATTACTTTAAAAATGATTTTGTTCAGCTGTTTTGAGGTGAAGGGTATGGATATAGCCAAAAGGCATGAATATAATGATAAGGTGTTTTTCCAGACGCTAAAAGGCCACACAGTAGATGGACTGGTGATATTAAAGAGATATTTTGATTCCAACGAAATGACAGTACGGGAATTTTGCCGAAAGTGGGATGTGGACTATAATAGATTTGTCCAGAATACCTTTGAAATAGTGTTGTTTCACGATACGGGTAAATTGATAAAAGAGTTTCAGGAGAATATAAGGATGGGGAAATCGTCAAAAGATTATCCCCATCCCCTTATATCCGTGTATATAGTTATGATGTTACAGGAAGCTGGAATGGATATACTTAGGCCTCTTGACGACAAGTATTGTCCTTTTCCAGACGAAGAGTTTATGGCATTGTGCCAGATTTTATCTCATCATACCCAGCTTTACCAGGGAATTTACGAAAATGTCTCTAATGTACCCCATCTCCTTTATGACGAAATAAACAGGTTTTTAGATGATATTCCTGAAATTATTAGATTGAGTGGATTTAAAGGAATAACCATAAAACCGGTTCATGTAAAGAATGAACCTATTCCAAAAGATTTTATAGATGAATTTCGGCACATAAAGAACCAGTGGGTTGATTTTTGCAGGAATATGAAAGCTAAGGATAAAGTAAGATTAAAAGCCGTATATAGCTACATGTATTCGCTCTTGCAGCTATGCGATGATTACTCCAGCGCCTATTTCTCAGAGTATGTTGAGGAACATAATCTTGATTGGGATATAACTGGTCCCATATTAAGCTATGATGCTGCCGGTAAGTATGTCATTCCATATCCGGAAATCGATAAAAACGCTATAACTGGTGGACGAGATCCAAGGGATTTTCAGAAACGGTTGGGTGATGTTGGTCCTTATGTGATGCTGCTGGCGCCATGTGGAAGGGGAAAGACTGAAGGGGCATTATATTGGGCTGAAAACATGAGAAAACATCGGTTTATCAATAGGCTTATTTTTGCCATGCCTACCCAGATAACCAGCAACGCCATGGCGGATAGGTTAAAGATGATTTACGGCGAGGAAAACGTAGGGGTATATCATGGTAAGAGCCTTTTGTATTACCAGGAACAATTAAAAGGAATAATTGATGAAGACGATCTAAAGCTTATAGAGCTGGCTGAAGAACAGAATTTTATGTCAAAAGTTTTTTTAAAGCCTATCATGGTTACCACTATTGATCATTTAGTTTTTTCCTTTATACATGGTTTCAGTCAGGCTGATTTTACTCTGGGTAATATACAAACGGCGTGTATAGTATTTGATGAAGTTCATTATTATGAGAAGGATACATTGAGGCATCTTGTCAGTTTGTTTTCGCTGTTACGGGAGATGAAGATACCCCATCTACTTATGAGCGGTACCTTTCCTGAGTTTCTCAAAAAAAATTTGGAAGAGAGTGCTGCGTTAGAAGGAAAAAGCTATGAGACCGTAATAGATGAGGAGGGGCTCAAATATCAGCCTTTTATTGTGAAAAAACACGGCGACTGTATAGTAAATAAAATAGAAAATGACTTTGCCGTAAATGACGATGTGATAGAAGAGATCAGGAGCAATTACCATAAAGGTATAAGGCAGTACATAATCTTAAATACGGTGAGAAAGGCTCAGGAGGTATATAAAAGGTTAAAGGGGGTAATAGAGCCATCTGACAATTTAGTATTATACCATTCGCGATTTACCGGCCATGATAGATCAAAAAAAGATAAATCCTTATTGCGGGACAGGGATAAGAGGCCGTATATCCTTGTAAGCACCCAGGCTATCGAAATAAGCCTTGATATATCTTGCGACGTTATGTTCACCGAACTGGCACCTGCTGATGCTATAGGCCAGAGGGGTGGCAGGTTGAACAGGGGTGCAAAGCATTACTTAAAAGATAATTTGGAGTGTGTTTTACATCTATACAATACTGATACGATGAGACCTTATGTAAATTCAAAAAAAGATGAAGATGTGAAGGCGGTATTAGAGAGGACGTACGCTGGTTTTACAGATAAACCGTATACTTATGGAGATATTAAGGCCATATGTGATATAGCTTATAGAGATTTTAGGCTGGATTATACAGATTTTCTGGCATTCTTTTACGCTGGCACTTTGTTCGGTTATAGTTATAAAGAGATTACCCGGGAAGGGGCAGGAGAGGAAGGAAATGTATTTAAGCTTCGAAGCGATGATTATATAATGATCGATGCATATCCATTAGATGTAGTAGGAGATAACGTGGAAAATTGCAGAGATTATGAAAACATTGTTAAAGTACCGTACTGGTGGTACGTGTCAGCGAAAGAGAATTTGTTCAAAAATTTAGAGGATAAATACCACAAGTACCTGGTATGCAAATTGCCATATTCATTTGAAATAGGGTTTGATGAGTCCAAGCTAAAGGAAGTGATGCCTGATTATGGGGCTTTTCTCTAGTGAGGTAAAAATTACCGGTGTAGAGGTAAACTATTATTTTTACTGCAAAAGGCAGTTGTGGTTTTATACCCATGGACTGGATATGGAGCAGAATTCTGTGGATGTGGAAATCGGCAGAGAAATTCACGATGAAAGCTTCGAAAGAGAGCACAAAGAGGTTTTGATAGATGATACTATAAAGCTAGATTTTGTAGGTAAAAGTGCAGAAATTCATGAAGTCAAAAAAGGAAAGAGATTGGATAAAGGCGATAGGTATCAGATACTATTTTATATCTATTACCTTGAGAAAAAGGGTATAGAAAATGTGCGGGCCGTGGTTCACTTTCCTCTGTATAAGATGAAAGAGGAATTATATTTGACCGATGAAGATAGGAAGGTATTAGAGGAGGCTCTTGCGGAAATAAAAAAGATAAGGCAAGCCAATAAGCCAGATCCTCCTTTGAACAAGTCTGCCTGCAAAAAGTGTAGTTATTATGAACTTTGCCTGAGTTGAGGTGTGCATATGAAAAGGAATTATTATATAATGAGTAACGGTCGTATATCACGAAAAGATAATACTATATACTTTGAGGGAAGCGAAGGCAAAAAAGCCATACCTATAAACGATGTGGAGTCCATTTATATTTTCGGCGAGGTGGATTTTAATAACAGGGCTGTAAACTTTCTGGCACAGAATAACGTGACAGTTCATCTTTTCAATTATTATGGCTTTTATACCGGCAGCTTTTATCCGAGAGAGTATTTGCTTTCGGGCTTTTTAGTGGTTAAACAGGTAGAGAAATATCTCAATAATTTCACACGGCTTCAAATAGCCAGAGAATTTATAGATGCAGCCAGCTACAATATACTTAAAAATCTTAAATATTATAATCGCAAAATAGATCTAGAGGATTATATAGAGAGAATAGAGGTAGAAAGAGAAAATATATCTAAGGCAAATAGCATAAGCGAATTAATGGGAACTGAAGGCAGGATAAGGGATATATACTATGAAACATTTAATTTAATCACTACTGGTAGATTTGAATTTGATAAAAGGGTTAAACAACCACCTGATAACGCTATGAATGCATTGATATCTTTCGGCAATTCCCTTATGTATACAACGGTTTTAAGTGAAATTTACAATACGCAGTTAAATCCAACTGTAAGTTATCTCCACGAACCAGGCGAGAGGAGATTTTCTTTGAGTTTAGATATAAGTGAAGTTTTTAAGCCGATAATAGTGGATAGGGTTATATTTAAGTTAATAAATGAAGGCATGATAAGAGAGGAACACTTTGATAAAGATCTGAATATGTGCTATTTAAGCGATAAAGGTAGAGCCGTTTTTTTAAAAGAATATGATGAAAAATTAAATACTATAATCCACCATAAAGACTTAGATAGAAACGTTAGCTATAGAAGATTGATAAGGCTGGAATGTTATAAATTGATAAAGCATATTACAGACGTAAAGAAATATGAAGGGCTAAAAATTTGGTGGTAAAATATTGACACAAATATCTTATTTATGATAAACTGAAAAGTAATGGTCGTTAAAGATGTCAACGTCCAAGCTTTTTTACATCACCTGAGGTTGACGATAATTTTATACCATATGAGGGTATCAAAAACCCTCATATATAAACATTTTTTGCTGGGGTTTCAATCGGACCATTGTGGAATTGAAATATATTTCCACCAGTTCCGCCTCCAAAGTTGCCTGTATGTTTCAATCGGACCATTGTGGAATTGAAATAAAAACGGTTCTACAATTTTTTCTTTTATGCTTTCGTTTCAATCGGACCATTGTGGAATTGAAATATGAAATTATGCGTACCCACCTAGAAGGTATAATAAAAGTTTCAATCGGACCATTGTGGAATTGAAATGTAGAAAGTCTTAAAGATAAAATTGTAGAACCATTCTGTTTCAATCGGACCATTGTGGAATTGAAATTAGACAAACCTCCAATTTATTAATATTAATGATATTGTTTCAATCGGACCATTGTGGAATTGAAATACGATTTGCTTACATTTTTTACATTTCAGGTAGACACGTTTCAATCGGACCATTGTGGAATTGAAATTACAAAATATCAATGCTTGTCTGATCTCTTTGCTCCAAGTTTCAATCGGACCATTGTGGAATTGAAATAGAAAAAGTAGCTGCAACAATTGTCAATGCGATTTGGTTTCAATCGGACCATTGTGGAATTGAAATAAAATTTTTACACGGTTTGTTGCGTTATTGTCGTTTGTTTCAATCGGACCATTGTGGAATTGAAATTGAGCAACTAAATACATATGCTTGTTTGATATATCAAGTTTCAATCGGACCATTGTGGAATTGAAATTGGAAATCCTGTTCTTTAATTTCCTCGTTTGATCTAAGTTTCAATCGGACCATTGTGGAATTGAAATGAGTAATCTGTTTGCCTTCCAATTGGGACTTTGTAGTTTCAATCGGACCATTGTGGAATTGAAATAGTGAAAACAGCCACAACAACAGTAGCAAGTACACTTGTTTCAATCGGACCATTGTGGAATTGAAATGTAGTGATAAAACTTACATATGGTAATACATCTTTTAGTTTCAATCGGACCATTGTGGAATTGAAATGGAGTATAAGAAACAGGGATATGGTGTGATAAAAGTAGTTTCAATCGGACCATTGTGGAATTGAAATTTTAAGTCGTACCACATCTTTTCATATCTCATCTTCGTTTCAATCGGACCATTGTGGAATTGAAATCTGATAGACTACGAAAACGGAAGAACGATACCGAGTTTCAATCGGACCATTGTGGAATTGAAATCCTTGTAAATTATTACAAGATACCTATCTAACCCAAGTTTCAATCGGACCATTGTGGAATTGAAATTTTAATAAATGTTTAATAAATATTTTTAATGCATCAGTTTCAATCGGACCATTGTGGAATTGAAATCAATTTCTTCTATGTCAACATCATCATTCAACATATGTTTCAATCGGACCATTGTGGAATTGAAATAACATAGGAACAGAAACGTTCCTGTGTGTTGAAACGGGTTTCAATCGGACCATTGTGGAATTGAAATGAATATTTAAGATGAGATAAAAAATCTTGTTGACAGGTTTCAATCGGACCATTGTGGAATTGAAATACTACCTTCTTCCTTGCTCTCTCCAGTATCCATGGAGTTTCAATCGGACCATTGTGGAATTGAAATTGGTCAACTATATTGTGCCATCTGTTTTTCTCATGCGTTTCAATCGGACCATTGTGGAATTGAAATACAGGTTTTTGTATATTGTTAATTCATATACAGCTGGTTTCAATCGGACCATTGTGGAATTGAAATGGATTAAGTTGGGATATATAAGTACCTAATATACTAGTTTCAATCGGACCATTGTGGAATTGAAATAGTAGATGTGGAATTTGATATTAGGGATGATGCGACTAGTTTCAATCGGACCATTGTGGAATTGAAATTGTTATAGCTAATAGAGTTGGATATTTAGATACTACTGTTTCAATCGGACCATTGTGGAATTGAAATGAAACAAGACTTTCATCCATACGATAATACAAGCAAGTTTCAATCGGACCATTGTGGAATTGAAATCAATAATAATCACCATCTATTTCAACAACATTATCTGTTTCAATCGGACCATTGTGGAATTGAAATAAAGCTGATACAACGGCGACTGCGTATTTCCAGCATGTTTCAATCGGACCATTGTGGAATTGAAATATATCCCTCCATTTTTATTAGTATATCAATATTTCGTTTCAATCGGACCATTGTGGAATTGAAATGTTGCGTAGAAACTTATATCCGTTACATCGTAATCGTGTTTCAATCGGACCATTGTGGAATTGAAATAGTTGTTGTATTTCCTTATTTAATTCTTCTTCATATGTTTCAATCGGACCATTGTGGAATTGAAATTTATGAAAATTAATATATAAATTCCCGTCTTCTAAATAGTTTCAATCGGACCATTGTGGAATTGAAATGCAACGCAATCGAAAAAGCAGGTGCTTGCTGTGGCGTTTCAATCGGACCATTGTGGAATTGAAATAAATTATCCACAAAACTTACTAGAGTACCAGGATTCGTTTCAATCGGACCATTGTGGAATTGAAATAATTTAAGAAGGCAAAAATAAAAAGCTAAAGAATTTTTGTTTCAATCGGACCATTGTGGAATTGAAATGAGCTGTAGGTAAAACATGCAATCTCAATCTAATATCGTTTCAATCGGACCATTGTGGAATTGAAATTACAATAAATTTATTTTTTGATAATGATAAAGCGGGGTTTCAATCGGACCATTGTGGAATTGAAATACGTTACACGTGGAATGTGCATTTGAGCGATGACCCGTTTCAATCGGACCATTGTGGAATTGAAATATATTAGAATTATTTAATAAATATCCTTTAGACTGGTTTCAATCGGACCATTGTGGAATTGAAATGATCGGCTACTTTTTCTCTTTCGACATACAAAATGCGTTTCAATCGGACCATTGTGGAATTGAAATAAAAAACAAATTAAGGAAATACAAGAGAGATTGAATAGGTTTCAATCGGACCATTGTGGAATTGAAATGAGTGATCGACGCTTACAGATGGAATACATTGTAAAGTTTCAATCGGACCATTGTGGAATTGAAATGCTGTTGTCAGAGGCCCTTCTTTTGCTGGAGAATGTGGGTTTCAATCGGACCATTGTGGAATTGAAATAGTGAAAACAGCCACAACAACAGTAGCAAGTACACTTGTTTCAATCGGACCATTGTGGAATTGAAATGTAGTGATAAAACTTACATATGGTAATACATCTTTTAGTTTCAATCGGACCATTGTGGAATTGAAATGAATATTTAAGATGAGATAAAAAATCTTGTTGACAGGTTTCAATCGGACCATTGTGGAATTGAAATACTACCTTCTTCCTTGCTCTCTCCAGTATCCATGGAGTTTCAATCGGACCATTGTGGAATTGAAATATGAAAAAAGGTTATATCAGAACTGCTTCAAAGGATGGGTTTCAATCGGACCATTGTGGAATTGAAATACATAATCTAATACTCTATAAAGTAATTCCATTCATGTTTCAATCGGACCATTGTGGAATTGAAATCTACAGTACGTTAATAAAAATCATGCGAGAGCAGGGAGCAAGTTTCAATCGGACCATTGTGGAATTGAAATAGAGCAGAAAATAAAGTTTATAATTGGTTAAAAGAAAGTTTCAATCGGACCATTGTGGAATTGAAATATTATGACAAGACAATGACCCTCTTTGCCAAAAATACCGTTTCAATCGGACCATTGTGGAATTGAAATGTTTTTCCCTAAAGATGCTTCACCTATCGATTTGAGTGTTTCAATCGGACCATTGTGGAATTGAAATATGCAAGGTGCAGGATACAGAAGGACTTCATCTATGTTTCAATCGGACCATTGTGGAATTGAAAGAAACTATAACAGCCAAATTACCATAAGTTTACAAATGTTTCAATCGGACCATTGTGGAATTGAAATAGTATAAAAGGTAGAGGGATTCATAAAGGTTTAAAAAGTTTCAATCGGACCATTTGACAAGGATTGGTGGTGGGTAATGAGCGCACTGGAACGCTTGACAGTTAATCTGTTCGCATAAAGAAACCACACTGAAAAACTGTGAACGAAGGACGTTTGATTAGGCTGTATAAGCCTTGTTTAAACAGCCTTGAAATTGTGAAACCGTTTTTACCACGGTTTTGTGGGGAAAAGGGGTCCCACAGGTTATTGGAGACTTGCCTTGAAGATGTATAGTAAGATTTTTGATCAGAGGAAATTTTACCCTGTGTTTGGATTTGCTGCTACGTGGCGTACACGTTGCAAAAGAAATGCGTTATTGTTATAATATTTAGTGATTAATTTTAAAGGACGGAGGTAAAAAATGAAACTAATAGACGACAAAGGAAAAATCTTTGGTATTATTAATTTAATCGACCTTATTGTAGCTTTACTAATAATATTAATTATAGGTGGACTTGTTTATAAAACTCAATCAGGTAAAAATGTGGCTCAATTAAAGGAGGTCTATATAACGGTTAGAGTACCTAATCTGTTGCCGGATACCGCTGCTTCTTTAAAGCCTGGTGACAAATTGATATCCGGAAATTATTATACTACCGATGAAATAGTTGATGTAAAAGTGTCACCTGCTCTTTCTGTCAACACAAACTCAGAGGGAAAAATGGTGCTTACTACGAATCCCTACAGAAAAGATGCGATAGTGCTTATAAAGGCTCATCTCGATACATCCAGCCCTACTGTTAGAATGGGGCAGCAGGATATAAGGGTTGGTAATCAAATTACTGTAAAAACCCATTTTACGGTGGTGCAGGGTGAGATAATAAAAGTGGATGTTAAGTAAGGTGAATGCAATGAATATTAGAAAGGTTTATATAGAAAGTATTACATTTAAACTATTAAGACGCGTTTTTAGAATAGCTAGTATAGTGTCAGAAAACAGTATAGCAGTTTCCTACATAAGCGGCAAAACACAAAGAGATTATAAAAAGGGGTCTTTCGTTTATAAAATATATGTCAGAGTATGCGATAGCATTGGCAGGGTATTGTCAAAATTTGCTAGTGTGAGTAAAAGAATAACCCAAAAAAGTGTGTTTTTAAGCAGTATAGATAATTTATGTCAGTATATAAGAAGATATCCAGTGAAGTTAATGGGTATTTTCATTTTTTGGTTTATCATAGGCAATTTTGTTGCGGCAATAGCCAGTGGGAAGGGCGTATCTCTGAGAGGATTTGTTTTAAGAATAATATTGTTGTTAATAGGAGCAATGATGTATAAAGTAAATACCACTTTTAAAGAACTAAAAAGCAGTAGTATTTTATTAAAGGCAATAGACAATTTATTTTCAATTTAAAGCGGTGATATGATGGTAGACACAAGTGTAAAAAGTCCAATAGCTATATTGGCATTGCTGTTAGGAATAGCGGCTGTATTTGTGCCATTTAAAAGCGTGGCTCTTTTGCTATTGGCCATAACTATTGTATTTATAATTTTTGCAAGGCCCGAGTATTCTCTCTTTGCTGTAATAAGCTATTCGGTAATTGATTGGCTGTTTAGATCAGTAATCAGCAGTTCTTTATTTTCAAACATATGGGACGAAGCCCTTTACATAATAATAGTTTTGCTATGGATTTACAAAACTTTTTGGCAAAATAATTCTAAAAAGCTGGAGTTAAATTTGACGCCGCTCTTCGCACCTATATTTATGTACATGGTTTACAGTATTTTTTTAGTTATAGTCAATTCTACGGATATAGCAATAGCTATCGATGGCCTTAGGGTTAATATAGAGTATATTTTCTGGTTTTTTGTGGCTATAAATATGGTAAAAGATAGGGATACAATAAATAAATTAATGGTATTTTTTATACTGATAGTAACTGCCATGGCCCTTTACGGTATATACCAGTATATAATAGGTGTTAAGATACCGCCTGAGTGGATTGATAAGGCTGAAATGCCTGTTAGGACAAGGGTATTTTCTATACTTACAAGCCCTAATATACTGGGCAGCCTTATGGTTTTGGCCATACCTATAAATATTTCATATATATTTAATAGCAAACATTTATTAAAGAAGGTTTTTTACTCTGCGACGAGTATGGCTATGTTGGCGTGTCTCTTGTTTACATTTACAAGAGGCGCATGGCTTGCTCTGGTGGTGTCTCTGCTCATATACGCTTTTTTAAAGGATAAAAGGATAATCGGCTTACTTGTAATAATAGGTATTATAGCATTATTTATACCGCCTGTTTACAATAGGATCAGCTATCTTGTAAGTCCAACGTACTTAGTGAGCAGCATGGAAGGTGGGAGATTAAAGCGACTGCAAATCGGTTTGAATCTTTTAAGTCAGAGTCCTATAATAGGAATAGGATTGGGACAATTTGGAGGTGCTACTGCTGCCAGGTTTAATGTTAACTCTTTGTATTCAGACAATTATTTCTTAAAAATCTTAGTGGAAACAGGCTATATAGGCATAATACTTTTTATATACCTATTGTTATCTGTGATCAGGCAGTTTTTTGTAACAATGAAGAGATGCGAAGATAGGTTTATAAAAGATATAGTCAAAGGCATTTTTGCGGGGTTGATGGGAGTGGTATTCCACAACCTTGTGGAAAATGTGTTTGAGGTTCCCATGATGTCTACGTATTTTTGGTTTTTAACAGGGATAATTGTGGTATCAAGTAGGTTGAAATCACCTATAGAAAAAAGCGAGGTGTAAATGAAGTGCACCCCAAATGTTAGACAGTTTAATTAAGCTACTTCTTGGGACTGAATCCGGTATTGAACCGGGCTCAGTCCTTTTAGTTTACACTTAATCCTCTTATTATTGTAATAGTCTATGTATTCCTCTAATTCTTTCTTAAAATGGTCAATAGAGTCAAATTCCTGTAAGTATAACAGTTCTGATTTTAATAAACCAAAGAAATTTTCCATAACAGAATTATCAAGACAATTGCCCTTCCTGGACATACTCTGAATTATGCCTTTCTTTCGTAGTCTGTACTGGTATTGTTTCATCTGATACTGCCAACCTTGGTCTGAGTGCAAAATAAGGTTTGTGCCATCAGGAATTTTAGCAAAGGCTTTATCCAACATATCCATGGTTTGGTAAAATGTTGGTCTATCTGAAATATTATAGCTTATAATCTCTCCATTATATAAATCAAGTATAGGTGAAAGATAAAGTTTAGCACCAAACAGCGAAAACTCCGTTACATCGGTAACCCATTTCTGATTTGGCTTTTCTGCTTTAAAGTCACGCTGTAGTAAATTCGGAGCAACTTTCCCAATTTCACCTTTGTAGGAACGGTATTTACGGATTCTTACTTGACATTTAATTCCGCATTCATTCATGAGTTTTAGTACTGTTTTATGATTAATACAGTATCCACGGTTTCGTAATTCCAATGTAATTCTTCTGTACCCATATCTGCCTTTATTCTCATGATAGATAGTTTGTATTAATTCCTTGATTTCGACATATTTATCTGGCTTATTTAATTTTTTCAAATAGTAGTAGAAAGTACTCCTTGGGATACCTGCAAACTCTAATAAAGCCATCAGTTTATATTCATGCCTTAGCTCGTTGATGGCTATTACTTTGTCTTTTTGTCGGATTTCTTCCTTTCCTGAACTAAGGCCATTAATTTTTTTAAGTACGCATTCTCCATACGAAGTCGCTGAATTTCAGCGATTAGATTTTCTTCTGTTTGTTTAGAAAGTTTAGGCTTCTTTGGTTTATCTAAATTCATTGTTTTTTTCCTCCCTCGGTTTTCTGTATAGAGAGCTTCCGGTCCTTCCTCACAGTATATACGTTCCCATTTGCCGACGGTAGCATCAGAAGGTATACCGAATATAGCAGCAGCTTCAGAAATCGACAAATGTTCTTTATGTATAAATTCTACAACATGTTGTTTAAAATCGCCAGTATAAGTTCCCTTTTTCATTAATAATCCATTTGTTCCGTATAATTCATAACGTTTTACCCACCGTCTTACATGTTCATAGCCAGTTCCTAAATTTTTAGCAACAGCCCTGGCAGACATTCCATTTTCTAAAACATCTTTTACCGCTTTTAATTTCGTTTCATAAGAGTATTTTGCCATAATAAAATGCACCTCCAAATATTAGTTGATTTTTGTCTAATATTTGGGGTGCACTTCATAAATGCCTCGCTTTTTTATTTATTTCAATTTTATCGGCAAAAGCCATTTTTCTTCTGCTGCGAACATCTCAGAGACCATGGACCTAATCTGATCCATATCCAGCACGGCAGATGTCAGGGGATCCATCATAATAGCCTGGTATATATATTCTTTTTTGCCAGTGAGAGCTCCCATAACAGCTAACTCCTGAACGTTTATGTTAGTCCTATTTAAGGCAGCCAGCTGTGGCGGCAAATCGCCTATTACAGTGGGCTGTATACCGTTTTTGTCTACAAGGCATGGAACTTCTACACAGCATCCTTGAGGTAAATTAGTTATAAGACTTTTATTGTCTACATTGCCGTAAATAACCCTTGGAACGCCTGTTTCTATTGAATGAATTATGTACGCACCGTACTCATGAGTCCTCTTTACTTCAACTTTTTCGGCGTTTATAAGTTCTTCCATGTCCTCGTCAAATTTCGCTGCTGCGTTCTGACAGCACTTGAGGTACATACCATTGTATACTCCGTCGTCATTCCAGTTGGCATCTTTATGGATTTTATCTATCCAGTGATCAAACTTTCTGAAATAAGGAACGTATTCTGACATATGATGGCTTGATTCTGTCACGTAGTAGCCAAAGTGTTTGAGGAACTCAAATTTGGTTACGTCCATTTTGTAAACATTGGGGTCATTGTACTTTTCTCTTATCAGCGGATACGCATCTTTACCTTTCCATTTAAATTCTAAAAACCAGGCCATATGATTTATTCCCGCTGCAATAAAAGACACTTCACTGTAGGGAGCGCCTATTATCTTGGCAAGCCATTCTGATGTGCCCTGGACGCTGTGGCACAACCCCACATTTTTTATGTTTGAAATCCTGTTAATATACCAGCAGTTCATTGCCATGGGATTTACGTAATTTATCCAGAGGGCATCAGGGCAAAGCTCTTCCATGTCCCTGGCTATATCCTTAAATACGGCTGCTGTTCTCAAGAACCTGAAAACACCGCCAGGTCCTAATGTATCTCCAACCGCTTGTTTGACACCGTATTTCAGCGGTATTTCGATATCTATTTGATAAGCTTCGAGACCACCTACCTGTATCATCGTTATAACGTAATCAGCGTCTTTGAGAGCTTCTCTTCTATCAGTGGTCGAGATTATCGTCGCTTTATAATTTTCTTGTTTAACCAATTTATCTGCTAGCTTTCTGATAAGGTCGAGGCGCTTGGGGTCAATATCCATTAAAGCTATAGTGCTGTCAGATAGCTCTGGAAAAGAAAGAATATCCACCATTATGTTTTTAGCGAATACGATGCTTCCTGCTCCGATCATAGCTATTTTTGCCATTCTAAAAATCCTCCTGCCTACATGCCTTTTTCGATCAATGACGCTAGTTCATCAAAAATGCCCTCGTCAAAACCAGGGGTGTGTATGTTATGGAAAAGCTCCCATTCTTCTACATGTTCTACGGTTGCTCCAGGTTCTAGATCTACCAAAGGCCCTAAGGTTTCTATTTCTATCATCCAATCAGTAGTGTAAGTTTCAAAAGATGCGCCAAAATCCGGATATTCAGATTCGGGCATATGATTATACCTCTTTACAAACATCTGGCCATTATTTACGTAAGCTGCCCACCCTTTTTCATTTTGAGTGCCCAACTTAAAAGGCGGTTTCATATGGGGGTCTTGTCTCAATGCAATATATTTTTCACCCCAGTATACCCTTGGATCGTTCATCTTAGAATAAGGCCATAAAACTACAGATCTGTTGGGCAAAAATCCCGTGTCTTTTTTAACCTGAGGTATTATTTCAATTCCCCCAGTGGACATAACAGAAATAGACCACGGTGCTAAGCGAGCAGCCCACGCGCCTACATTGGTGATTTTATGAATTACCTTCACTTTAGAGCTGTCTGGGCTCAATACCACGTCAATTTCTTTTTGCATGTTGACCCATGGTTCAGGTTTTTGCACTAATTTAATACCGTTTTGAATTTGCTGGCAGTCAACGGCTTGATTGTCAGGGGAGTACGTTCTTGGCATGACTTCAGGACTGTGCCATAATCTATGCCCACCGTAATTTCTCCACTCATCCCCACCAACTTTTCCTGCGTCTTCTTCTCTCACGCAAAACACGTTAGCATCGCCTGCAAAGCCATATCTTATGATCCTGGGGCCTATGTCCAATGTAGCCACGATGTCCACGATTCCGTTGGACACATGGACACAATTTTTCCACCCAGCAAATTCAATTTTATCGACTTTTACGCTCACATTTTCAACTCCTTTCTAAATCTAAATATCTATTCGCCGTAAGCGATGAAAATCCTCTTTTTTATATATAAAATCCTGTTTACACGTATCGCTTTAAAACCTTTATAGCGTTTGCATAATCGCTTTCGTCAGTCAATCTAGCCTCGATGCTCACGCGCCCATTGTAATTTATGTCTTTTAAAGCGTCAAAAAATAAATCGTATCTGTCTTTATCCTTTTCACTGGGATAAGTCCTGTTAGTACCGCTGGCAATATGGGTATGAACGAGATTACTATCTGCCTTTATAATTGCGTCAAAGCCTTCATTTTCTACTGCCATGTGATAATAATCCGCTAATACTTTTACGTTGCTATGGCCAACTGATTTCACCATGTTAAGGCCTTCTTCAACTGTATTTAAAATATTTGATTCGTTTTTATTGAGATTTTCTATGGCGATATAAATACCGTACTTAGCTGCTTCATCGCCAGCCATCCTTAGAAAATCCGCTATCTGATTCCATGCTTTTTCTCTCGGATAGCCTTCAGGAACGTTTCTAGCTCCTGCGCTTCCGAACACCACTATTTTACCGCCAAGAGCATTTGCGCGCTCCATAGCAGCTTTTACATAATCTTTAAGAGCAACCCAATCCACGCCATCCCCTACGACCTTCAAAGTTCTTACAAAGCTATTGAAGGCCTCTACTTTCAATGGGCTTCTTTCGGAAGAATTTAGCAGATCTTTAAATTGAATATCGGTCATTGACATAACGCCAGCGAGGCTGAATTCCAGATAATCATAGCCAAGGTCTTTTAATAAATCAGCTTTATCAAAGTTTGAAGTGCAAATTCCAAATTTCATATATATCCCCCTTTAATTAACATGTTCACAAGATAAATTATATATATTCTATACAAATATATTCTATACAAAGCCCCAAAATCCTCTAAAAAACAAATAAAAAAGCTTTGTTTTTATTTGTTTTTTGTTAGGTTGTGCAAAAAATCAGCAAAAAAAATCGGGGTGAGAGGATTTGAACCTCCGACCCCCTGGTCCCGAACCAGGTGCGCTCCCCCTGCGCTACACCCCGCTACTTCGTTTATTATAGCATAAACAACTTTGTAATTCAATAGTGGATTTTCTGTGTGCCTTGACATTTCTTTAAAATATTTATATTATATAAATATGTGAGATTTATGCAAAACCATCAACAATCTGATAGGATGAGGCTAATGGAGATTTCGTGTAATGTCAATAAGAAGACTAAAAGTGAAATACTGCAACTGGCTTGGCCTTCTATTGTAGAGCAGTCCCTTATAATGATGGTGGGTCTTGTTTCTACCATGTTTGTAGGTAGGTTGGGCAATGCGGCCATTGCCGCTGTAGGAGCCATAAATAGCATGATATTTTTCTTCCAGGCTGTATTTGCAGGTCTTTCCACTGGTTCCACTGTAATTGTGGCCAGGCTTATTGGGGAGGAGGACTACGAAAATGCCAAGTTAGCTGTGATGCAGTCCCTTATAATGTGCCTTATTATTTTCATCGCGCTTACTGTGTTAGGTTACATTTTTGCGATACCGCTTATCCACCTTTTTTTTGGCCATATTTCAAAGGACGTTTTTGACAATGCATTGCTTTACTACAGAATTGTTCTTATAGGTTTGCCTTTCGTGATAATAGATATCGTCATAGGTGGCGCTCTGAGGGGAGCAGGAGATACCAAGACCCCCATGTACATTACAGCAGTTGTCAATGTTATAAGCTTTTTACTGAATGCACTGCTGGTATTCGGAGTTAAAGTGAACGGCAATTACCTGATACCGCCATATGGAGTAAAAGGTACGGCTATGGCTGTCACCATAGCCAGGGTGATAGGCGGCTTTTTGCAGCTCTATATACTCTATTTTGCCAAGCGCGTTATCAATCTGAGCATAAAAGATAAAATTAGGCTTGACTTCAAGATGATGAAGAGAATAATACATGTGGGATTGCCAGCGTCTTTCGAGCAGTTGGTTATGCAGGGCGGTTTTCTGGTGATGCAGGTTATGGTGGCTACCATGGGTACGGTGGCCATGGCTGTGTATCAAATAGGCATGAACGCTAATTCCATAGCTTTTATGCCCATATTTGGCTTTACTCTGGCGGCTACTAGCCTTGTAGGTAGGAGCCTTGGTGCCAAAGAGTACGAGGCAGCGGAAAATTATGCCAGGCAGACCAACAGTATAGCTGTAAAAGTGATAACCGTAATAGGAGTGTGCATGTTTATATTTGCGAAACAGCTAGCAGCGCTTTACTCTACGGATCCTACGGTTATACACATGGGGTCTGTGGTTATCAGGATATTTGCGGTAATAGAGCCTATGCTCGCTGTCATGAATGTAATTTCGGGTTCTCTAAGGGCTGGTGGTGACATTCTCTATATCGTTCTTACAGCTTTTGCAGGGTTATGGGCTTTTAGAGTGCTGATAGGCTTTATCTTAGGCAAATTGTTGAACATGGGTGTTTACGGTATATGGATAGGCATATGCTTTGATTTTGCTGTCCGCTCGTGTATGTATTGGTTCAGATTCAAAGCCGGCAGGTGGAAGTATATAAAGGTGTAATGATTATAGAACAAAAATAGGTAGGCAAGTGCCTACCTATTTTTAATTGGTATTATTTGAGTTGTAGCCATAGCCTCCCATCATGCCCATGCCAAAGCCGCCACATCCACCGTTCCTCATGTAGTTGTACATGTCGTTTATATGGTCTTTAATGATATTTGCCTGGGATTTGTCGATGAGCCCAAAGCTCTGATATTTATCGATTAATTTTTGTTGTAGGCCTTTTATTTGCTGTTGGATGTCGCTGATTTCTTTTTTCTGCGAGTCGGTTAATTTAGGCCATTTTTCTTGAAATTGGCTTTGCCCGTAAGGAATAGTGGATGGAGATGGTTGATTTGCAGCCATGGCCAATGGCACTGCTATTGCTAGCACCAACACTGCTACTAGACCTGCAATCATTAATTTTTTCTTCATCAACTGTACCTCCTTTTCTCTGTAAATATATTATAATACTCAATTATGGCTTAACAGTGATGTAATTTTGAACAATTTGTGAAAAATGTATTTGTAGCGAGATTTTTAGCTTTGATACTTTTTCGCATGTTGTTTTCGTAATATAATTAAAGCGGAGGTGTCACTGGGTGGCAAATAATCTTATTCTAATAGCAGACGATGATAAAAATGTCCAGGAGATATTGCAGATTTATTTGAAAAAAGAAGGATTTAACCTGGCTTTTGCCGATGATGGCGAGACGACGTTAAAAAAGGCCAGGGAGTTAAAGCCCGATCTAATCGTGCTGGATATAATGATGCCTGTACTAAATGGAATAGATGTTTGTAAGCAGTTAAGAAAAGAGTCCGACGTACCCATTATAATGTTGACTGCAAAGGGAGAGGACGTGGATAAGATATTGGGGCTGGAAATAGGCGCTGATGATTACGTGACGAAGCCTTTTAACCCCAGAGAAGTGGTAGCGAGGATAAAAGCGGTTATGAGAAGGTCTGTAGAGTGCCGTCAAAGACACACTAATGTTAAGAAAGCCATTAGTTATCCAGGGCTTGAAATCGACATCGACAATTATTATGTAAAATTGGATGGCAAAGAGGTACCGATGACGCCTAAAGAAATAGAGCTTTTGTGGTATCTTGCCAGCAATTGCAACAAGGTTTTTACTCGAGAGCAATTACTGGAAGAAATATGGGGTTACGACTATTATGGTGATATAAGAACTGTAGATACCCACATAAAGAGAATAAGAGCCAAACTAAGTAAAAGAGAAAGTCACCCATGGGATATCAGGACTGTGTGGGGGGTTGGATATAAATTTGAGGTGAATTCATGATGTTTAATACGCTGTCAGGGAAAATATTTGCGTCATACCTTATGGTTATCCTTATAACCGTGCTCATCGTAGGCCTTCTTTTTTCCAATGCGCTGAGCAGCTACATAGTAAACGCTAAATCTAAAGAGATGGAAACTAGAGCGGCGGAAATAAGTCAGATTACTGCCAGTTATTTTTTAGGCAAAATTGATGGGAGAATGTATTACAGCATACTAAAAACCTTTAATAGATCGACAAATTGCGCTATCTTGGTAGTCGATAAAAGAGGAAAAATCGTAGCAGCTTCTTTTGATGTCATGAGCAAAATGATGAAAGGCATGCGGGAGAGACCTATGGACTTGGCAAAAACCGTGAAAGTCCCTCCCCAGTATGTGGACAGGGTGAATAGCGGTCAAGGTGTTGTGGCGGTAGTTAAAATGGCAGGTATGGAAGGATTAATGATAATAACAGGTGTACCTGTATTTTTGGGCGATAAAGTAGCAGGAGGTGTATTTCTGAATTCCCCCATAAAGGATATTGCTGAAGTGCTAAGCAGGTTGTATTTGCTCCTGATTATCGTGACACTGATGGCCCTTGCCATGGCGTCTGTGATAAGCGCGTATCTTTCTAGATTGATCACCAGGCCATTAAGGCAGATGTCCAGGATTGCCCTGGCTATGGCGAAAGGCGATTACAAAGTTAAAGTTAATATAAGGAGCGATGATGAAATAGGTCAGCTGGGTAGATCGTTGAATTACCTAGCTTCTGAGTCAGAAAGGCTGGAGAACATGCGCAGGGATTTTATAGCAAATGTCTCCCACGAGTTAAGAACCCCGCTCACGGCTATCAGGGGATTTATGGAGCCGCTTATCGATGGTACGGTGACTGATAAAGAAGACGTGGAGAGGTGCCATAAGATCATATACGGTGAGACGTTGCGCATGCAAAGGCTGATCAATGATCTGTTGGACCTGAGCAGACTACAGGCTGGTAAAATATCGATCAACATGCAACCCATCGCTTTAAGACAAGTAGTAGACAACGTGATTGCAAAGATGAAACCTCAGGCGGATGGCAAGGGAATTCGATTAATTAACAGGTGCCCTGACGATATTTCTCCTGTGTTAGCTGACGAAGACAGGATTCAGCAGGTCCTTATTATATTTATAGACAATGGGATAAAGTACACGGGAGCCAATGGCACTGTAACGGTGACAGCTGAAGAGGGAAGAAGTTTTGTGGAAGTTAGGGTTGAGGATACAGGTATGGGTATATCCAGTGAAGATCTAGAACGCATCTGGGAGAGGTTTTACAAAGCTGATAAGGCCAGAGGAAAAGACGGAGCTGGATTAGGTCTCGCTATAGCGAAAGAAATTGTGCAGTTACACGGTGGAACTGTCAGTGTAAAAAGTCAGGTAGGTCGCGGTAGCGTGTTTGGATTTACTTTAAAGAAAGCAAAATAGGTGGATTTTATGATATAATTATAAATATAATTAAATAGGTATAGGGTGGGTAGTATGGCTACAAAGATAATGATTGTAGATGACGACAGAAACATATGTGAACTTATATCAATTTACCTTACAAAAGAGGGGTTTGATATTGTAAAAGTATATGACGGCAAAGAAGCTATTGATAAATTCAATGAGGTTGCGCCGTCACTGGTTATATTGGATTTAATGCTGCCGGGTGTAGATGGTTATACGGTGTGTAGAGATATCAGAAAAATCAGCAGTACCCCGATTATAATGTTAACGGCTAAAAGCGAGACGCTGGATAAGGTCTTGGGCTTGGAACTGGGAGCGGACGATTATATTGTTAAGCCTTTTGATCCTAAAGAGCTTGTAGCTAGGGTAAAAGCGGTTTTGAGAAGATATGCGCCTATGACAGGTGAAGAGAATAAAAAAGTGGTATACCCTGGGATAGTAATAAATATGAACGAATACAAGTTGAAGATCGATGGGCGAGATGTAGAAGTGCCTCCTAAGGAATTTGAACTTCTGTACTTTCTGGCGTCTCACCCTAATCAGGTTTTTACCCGTGAACAACTGCTAGAGCAAGTGTGGGGTTATGATTATTTTGGTGATTCGCGAACCGTTGACGTGCATATAAAGAGGTTGAGAGAAAAGCTTCCGGCTAATGAGTTTTGGACGTTAAAGACGGTTTGGGGTGTCGGCTATAAATTTGAGGTGAAAACAGGTGAAACAAAATAGCCTTTTTAAGAGGCTGATGTATGTCAACATGCTTTTGGTATTTATAACCATATTAATAGTGACAGGACTGCTGATACAACTATTTACGGGATTCTACTATAGCGAAAAAAAGGACATGCTGTTAGAGGAAAGCCGTAAGCTCAACAATACTTTTGCTGCCATATTGGTTGGCAATATAATTCCGGGGAGTTTGGCATATGATCTTAGGTTTGTGGACGAATACCTTAACGCTAGGATATGGTTGCTGGATAGGAGGGGTGTTGTTTATACGGTTTCTACATCCCAGGATAGGCAGGCAGTAGGCCTAAAAATTCCTTTAAATGAAGTCAATGAGGTTTTAAACGGTAAGGTTGTGGTTATCAAAGGCAGTTTTGGCGGCATGTTTAAAACCCCTGTCTTGACAGTGGGATCGCCGGTTTACTTTGGAAATACCATAGTCGGCGCTATTTTTATGCACGCGCCTATATTTGAAATCCAAGGGGCTCTAAACAGGATATACATTATCATAGCCATATCGGCTTTGGCCGGCGTGGCTGTTGCTATGCTGCTGAGTTACTTATCGGCTGGAAGGCTGTCAAAACCCCTCGTGGAAATTTCTAAAGCAGCTAGAAACATAGCTAAGGGCAATTTTGACATAAGGGTTGCTGTAAATAGCGATGATGAAATAGGGCAACTGGCCAGGAGTTTTAATACTATGGCCAATGAATTGGAGCACCTTGAAGAAATGAGGAGGGGATTTGTAGCCAATGTTTCCCATGAATTAAGATCGCCTTTGACCTCTATAATAGGGTATCTTAATGGTATCATCGATGGCACCATACCTGAAGGCGATAGGGATAAGTATTTAAAAATCGTCAAGTCCGAGTCAGAAAGGTTAAGCAGGCTGGTTTCGGATCTCTTAAATCTGGCAGAATTGGAAGCTGGTATTAAATTGAACCTTAGGAATTTTGATATAAATGAATTGATAAGAAGGGTTTTAATAAAATTTAGCGGTAAAATGGACGCAAAGGGACTGGATGCAGAAGTGGATTTTGCAAAAGACTATATGTACGTTGAAGCAGATCCCGACAGGATTGAGCAGGTTTTGATTAATCTTTTGGACAATGCGATTAAATTTTCTAAGGAAAATGGCCATATTGCCATAAGGACTTACCAGAAGGATTTATCGGCGTATGTGTCTATAGAGGATAATGGGATAGGAATAAAGGAGGAGGATATACCGTTTATTTGGGATAGATTCTACAAAGCTGATAAGTCCAGAGAGAGTAAGATTGAGGGAACAGGACTGGGACTGTCTATTGTTAAATCTATAATAGAGTCCCATGGAGGGGATATTTACGTAGAAAGCCAATATGGAAAAGGTACGAAATTCACTTTTACATTAAAAATAGCATAAGTTGAAAAAGGAGAGGATTTTGTTGCGTGGTAATTGTCTTGTAGCTCAATCGGGAGGTCCAACAGCAGTTATAAATGGAAGTCTGTATGGGGTTATAACAGAGGCTCTAAATACCCGTTGTTTTGATATGGTCTTTGGGGGAATTCACGGGATAAAAGGGATTTTGGAAGGAAAAATTAAAGATTTGACGGGTATTTCTATGGATTATCTGGAGAGAGTTAAACTAAGTCCCTCTGCGGCATTGGGATCCTGCAGGTATAAACTAAAAGACCCCAATGAGTCGGTAGAAGAATACGAAAGGCTTTTTAGGCTGTTTGACCAAAACCGCATCAAGTATTTCTTTTATATAGGTGGAAATGATTCTATGGATTCCACATATAAAATCGAGAGATATGCAAAAAAAGTAGGCTATGATTTAAAGGTTATAGGTATACCCAAAACTATAGATAATGACCTTATGTATACAGACCATTGCCCGGGGTATGGAAGCGCGGCTAAATACGTAGCAACAGCAGCTATAGAGTTGGCATTGGATTCTGCTGTGTACGGGACAGGGGTAATAAACGTGCTGGAAGTCATGGGGCGAAATACAGGATGGATAGCAGGAGCTGCGGCTCTGGCGAAAGATAAAGTGCCTGGATTGAACATGCTCGTGTACTTGCCTGAAGTGGTTTTTGACGAAGAAAAGTTTTTGAATGATTTGGATAAGGCTTTTAAGGCAGATAACCATTTGTTTGTGGTTGTATCTGAAGGGCTTGTAAATGAGAAGGGAGAATATGTGTTCAATAGGAGAAATTCATATAATAGAGATATTTTTGGCCACGTTCAATTAGGTGGTGTGGGAGATTATATTGAACAGCTGATAAAAGAGAATATCTACGACAGGGTAAAATTGACTAGGTTGGGTTTTTTACAGCGATGCGCTATGCATTGTGTTTCAAAGACCGATCTGGATGAAGCTGTAATGGTAGGGCGAATGGCAGTTAAATACGCACTGGACGATATAAGCGGAAAGATGGTGAGTTTAAAGAGAATTGAAGCACCTGAATATAAGTGTTTTACAGATGTAGTAGATCTCAATAAAGTGTGCAATTGTGAGAAGAAGGTACCATTAGAGTGGGTAAACTCAGATGGCAATTTTGTAAATGAAAACTTTTTAGATTATGTGAGGCCGTTGATTTTGGGTGAGGAGGAGGTTCCTAGGGATTGCGGCCTTCCAGAATACGTCCGATTGTTTTAGAGCTCTGTGCAAATACAGGGCTCTTTTATTATGCGTCTGTTTATTACCTGCGCGTTTTGGGAATAATATTTTTTGCGTATCAACATAAAAAGGACAAGGAGTTGATAAGAGCGTGCTTTACACAATAGCTACAGCTGTTGTCACATTGGCCCTGCTTTATCGGTTTATTTACGCGATTGCGTATAGAAAAAGATTTCGCAATATGGGATTTGCCAGCGTACAGGATGTTTTTTTGGTACCTGAAGAATTACAGAAGCATGCCGGCGAAGTGGCCAAAAGGCATATTATTTCTAGGAAAAAAAGAAACCCTCGGTGGCTCGTAGGTAGGGTAAATGACAATTACAGGTATATTAAATCATTGTATAAAAAATTAAATGGGGAAGTAAAGCAGCAAAAATCTGTAAACCCAGCGTCAGAATGGTTGTTAGATAATTTTTACATAATCGAAGAGCAGATTAAGGATGTTAGAAATACGTTGAGACACGGCAATAATCCGTTGCCTGTATTAAAAGAAGGATATTTAAAGGGGTATCCTAGAATATACGCTTTAGCTCTAGAAATAGTATCGCATACAGACGGCAAAGTGGATGAAAAAGTGATATCTGAATTTGTCACAGCTTACCAGTCTAAATCGTTGCTTGCTAACGGTGAGATATGGGCTTTAAGCCTTATGCTGCGCGTAGCATTGATTGAAAATATAAGGTTTTTATGCGAGAGAATAGATGAGACCAACAGGCAGTGGCGTAAAGCTGAACAGATCCTCGACAGCGAGGATATATTTAAGGCTGCGAAAGAATATATCAAAAGTACTGAGTTAAATTATTCCTTTGTAGAGCACCTTATTCAAAAGTTGAGAAAACGTGGCCGCGAAACGGTTCACGTTATAAACGATCTTAGAAATTTTTTAGTAGAATACGGGATAACGGAAGAAAAAATAGTACAGATGGAACATCAATATCAGGCATCTATGGAGGTTTCTATTGGTAATTCTATAAGCAGTTTAAAACTGCTTTCCAGCATGGATTGGACGGATATATTTGAGGATTTAAGCACTGTAGAACAGATATTAAGGCGTGACCCCAGCGGCGTATATCCTAAGATGGACTTTGCCTCAAGGGATTATTACAGGCGCATTGTGGAGAAAATCGCATCGATTGCTGGCGTTTCTGAGACCCTTGTTGCCCTTAAAGCTGTAGAATGCGCTCATGAAGCTCAAGGAAAAGAAGAAAGAGAGAGGCATGTGGGTTATTATCTGATCGGAAAGGGGAAGGATGTTCTTGAGAAAAAAGGCGGATTTAGAGCAAAAAATCCCTGTAAATGGGCTATGGGGATACTGCAACACGCTGAGCTGTTTTACTTTGGGTCTATTGTGTTTATTACGTTGATGGTAATTTTAGCGCTTATGGCTTACGCCTATAGAAATATGGCGACTGCTGCTGATGTGTCAGCTGTGGTTAAAATCGCACTGGTATTAATAGCGATATCTGTACCTGCCAGTGAGATATCAGTGAGCACGGTAAATTGGCTGGTAACCCATATTTTTCGGCCTAGAATACTTCCTAAGCTTGAATTAAAAGAAGGTATACCAGAAGAAGCGGCCACTTTTATAGTCATTCCTACATTGTTGTCAGATGAGCGACGAGTTAAGGATTTAATATTTAACTTGGAAAAATACTACCTGGCTAATAAAGAAAAAAACCTATACTTTGCGCTACTGGGCGATTTTAAAGATGGGCCTGAGAAAGATATGCCTGAGGACGAAGCTGTTGTAAAGTGCGCTTTAGCTGGAGTAAAAGAATTAAACGAGCGTTACGCTAAAGGTCGTGAAGACATCTTCTACTATTTTCACAGGGAAAGACAATATAGCGCTGGACAGGGGAAATGGATGGGTTGGGAGCGCAAAAGAGGCGCTTTGCTGGAATTTAACGACCTGTTGCTTGGCTCAAGACAAACCAGTTATCGCATATTGAGCTGTGATGCAGGTAAATTGCCAAAGATAAAGTACGTCATCACATTAGATGCTGACACCGAATTGCCTTTAAATGCAGCTAGAGAGCTGATAGGCACGATGATGCACCCGCTAAATAAAGCTGTAGTGGACGAAAAAAGAGGCATAGTGGTAGATGGATATGGGCTTTTGCAACCCAGGGTAAATGTGGACATAGTCAGTGCAAACCGAACTTTTTTCTCTAAGGTATTCGCAGGTCAATGGGGAATAGATCCTTACACAACGGCTGTATCGGATGTGTATCAGGATCTGTTTAAAGAAGGCATATACACAGGCAAGGGTATATACGACGTAGAAGTATTTCAAAAGGTCTTGCGGGATGCTATACCTGACAACTCAATATTAAGCCATGACCTTTTAGAAGGCTGTTACGTGAGGACAGGCCTGGTTACGGATATAGAATTGATAGATGGCTATCCTGCTACGTATCATTCTTATGCTATGCGCATGCACCGGTGGGTGAGAGGGGATTGGCAGTTAATACCATGGCTTGCTTCAAAAGTTAAAAACAGAAAAGGCCAGGTGATATCTAACCCCCTGTCTACGATTTCCAGGTGGAAGATTTTTGACAACTTGAGGAGAAGTCTTGTGTCGCCTTTTTTAATGGCAGTAACGGTTTTGGCGTTTGGTGTATTTCCTGGCAGCGAATATGTATGGTTTACTTTTGTCCTGCTTACTGCAGGTTTTCCAGTGGTGCTAGAAATTTTTGATATAGTTTTATATGGACAGTTTCTCATGCCTAAAGGCAAGAGGCATTCAGCTGCGATTACGGGGATTAAAGCCGCTTTTTATAGATTCGGGATTTTATTTGCTTTTATGCCCTATCAGGCGTATTTAATGGTTGATGCTATAGGGAGGACGTTGGTAAGGGTATTTTTTACCCGCAAAAATCTCATAGAATGGGTAACTGCCGCAGATGTAGAGCGTCGATTAAAAAACGGCGTCTTAAAATCCTTTGGCAGGATGTGGGTGTCGATTTTAGAGGCGCTGCTTGTAGTTATAGTTGATGCAGTCTATAGTCCTTTTACGTGGCAGATTACATTGCCTTTATTGGCTTTGTGGAGTTTATCACCGTATATAGCATATCGTATAAGCCTGGTTAAAGAGCGAAAGATGAAGCAATTGTCCGAACAGGATAAAAGAGAGTTGAGACTTATAGCTAGGAAAACATGGAGGTATTTTGAGGATTTTGTGGGCCCTGATGACAATTATTTGCCCCCTGACAATTACCAGGAGGATCCACCTAATGGCGTTGCCCATAGGACTTCTCCCACCAATATAGGGCTCTTACTTGTTTCCACCCTTGCGGCCAGGGATTTTGGTTATATAAGCACCATAGAAATGATTCGCAGATTAAACAATACCATTTCGACGGTTGAGAGAATGGAAAAGTGGAAAGGGCATTTGTTTAACTGGTACAATACCAGGACTTTAAAGCCTTTGAGGCCGCGATATGTTTCTACCGTCGATAGCGGTAATCTGGTAGCGTATATGATGACGTTGAAACAAGGGCTTTTACAATACATGAGAGAACCTGTATTGGATGAAAGGTACGGTAGAGGTCTTCTGGATACACTGGAGCTATTAAAGATGGACAATGCCTTTATCGGTTTAGATACGTCGGTTTTGGAAGATGTGGTAGACTCTAACTTTTCTGTATTTGAGTTTAAAAAAGCTTTAGAAGAACTCAAATACAATATAGATAAAGAAACAATCGCCGTGAATTCTCCATGGTACAGAAAGGTCAGGGAGATGCTGGAAGACTATTTGAGGGAACAAAAGGATGTGATGCCATGGTTGGACGATTATTACCAAATACTTCAATGGGAAGGTGCCGACTTTATAGTTTCCATTCTTGTTGATGCGCAAAAGGATAGGTCATTGATAGGGCTAAGCAGAATTTACGATAAAGCAATCGCTAGGATTGAGGAATATGAAAAGGGTTTAACTGACGAGGAAGTGGCTTCACAGGTTGTCGTATTAAAAGACAAAATTGTTAAAGCTAAACAGCAAGTGGATAAGGCTATGGGGAGTATAAGGGAGCTGGTAAATAGGCTGAGCCGCTTGGTGGATGACACAAAGTTTGAGCCGCTTTACGTGCCAGTCAGACAGCTTTTTTCCATAGGTTATAACGTGGAAGAAGGCCAGCTTTCAAAGGCTTATTATGACCTCTTGGCATCAGAGGCAAGGCAGACCAGTTATATAGCTATCGCCAGGGGCGAGGTGGACAAAAAGCATTGGTTTCGCCTGGGGAGAGCTCTCACAGTAGTGAACGGCTACAGGGGCTTGGTATCTTGGACAGGAACTATGTTTGAATACCTGATGCCTATGCTCACCATGCGCAGTTACGAAAATACCCTTTTAGATGAAACCTATTATTTCGTCATAAGAGCGCAGAAATTGTACGGCCGCCAGCGAAGAGTGCCGTGGGGTGTGTCTGAGTCTGCATTTTACTCCTTTGATATAAACCTCAATTACCAGTACAAAGCTTTTGGGGTACCGTCGCTGGGATTGAAAAGGGGATTGGCTAATGAAGTGGTTGTAGCTCCCTATGCTGCCATGCTAGCGCTGCCTTTGGATCCAGAAGGGGTTATGCAAAATATCCGCATGCTGAAGAGACACGGTTTGGAGGGCCCTTATGGGTTTTATGAAGCTGTGGATTATACCTCTGAGAGGCTTGTTCAGGGAGAAGAGAGCAAAATCGTCAAAAGCTTCATGGTACATCATCAGGGGATGAGTTTTTTGGCACTGGATAACTATTTTAACGATAATATAATGCAAGAGCGATTTCATCGTGACCCTGTGATAAGTGCAGCAGAAATACTGCTTCAGGAAAGATTGCCTGAGGGGATCACTTTTAAGAACGAAGAGAAAAATCGCTATGAGTCGGTAAAAGTCGTGGAACATGAAGAAGTGGAAGTCATCAGAATGCCTCGGGTTAACGAGGGGTCACTTCCTGATGTGCACCTTTTGTCCAACGGCAGTTATTCCATTATGATATCGGATAAAGGCACAGGTTACAGCAAAGGTCTAGGACAGGCTGTTACCCGATGGAGAGAGGATCCTTTGGGGAATTTTGGAATGTTTTTCTATATCCAGAATATAAATTCTAACGACGTTTGGTCTGCCACTTATGCTCCTTACAATGTTATGCCGAATAAGTACAAAGTGGTGTTTTCTCAACATAAAGCCGATTTTTACAGGACAGATGGCAACATAGACACCCATATGGAAGTAATCGTATCTCCTAGTGATATAGCTGAGATAAGGCGTCTTAGTATAACCAATCACAGCAAGCATTCCAGGACGATAGAAGTAACCAGTTATGCAGAGCTGGTAATCGCTCCCCAAGCGGCGGACGTAGCTCACCCTGCTTTTGGCAATCTTTTTGTTAAGACCGAATACATAGGCGAATACGAAAGCTTATTGGCCCACAGGCGACCTAAAAGCAGCGATCAAAGTCCTGTATGGGTATTTCATACTGTCACGGTAGACGGAGGAGAGATAATAGGCGATGTCCAGTATGAGACTGATCGGTCCAAGTTTATAGGAAGAGGCCGTACCCTCAAGGATCCGGTGGCAATGGACGTGGACCATCCTCTTACCAATACCGTAGGTTCTGTTCTGGATCCTATTATGAGTATAAGGCGTAGGGTAAAGATAATGCCTGGGCAGACTGTTACCATTGCCTACACTACGGGCATGGCGGAAAGCCGCAACGAAGCTTTGCAGTTAGCTGAAAAATACCACGACAGCGGTTGTATTCAACGGGCATTTGAGCTGGCATTGACCAGGAGCCGCGTTGAGTCCAGGTACCTTAATATGAAAGCTAGTGAAATACAGCTATACCAACAATTAGTACCTCACATATTGTTTATAAGCCCGTTAAGGCAAAAGTGGAGTAATGAGATACGCAATAACTTAAAAGGCCAATCGGTATTGTGGGGCTATGGTATTTCGGGAGATCTGCCTTTGGTGCTGGTGTGCATTGATGATCCGGAAGATATCGATATCGTTTATCAGATGATTAGGGCTCATGAGTACTGGAGGGTAAAAGGTTTAAATGTAGATCTGATCATATTAAATGAAGACGACAGCAGTTATCTACAGCCATTAAACGATATGATAAAAGAAGCTATTGCTTCCAGTCACGCTAGAGAATTGGTGGGGATACCTGGGGGCATACACGTGATTCAGGGCAATAACGTTAGCGATGACGTTAAGGAGTTGTTTTACAAAGTCGCCCGCCTGGTGCTAAGAGGTAAGGACGGTTCTGTGTACGATCAAGTAGCTGTTGAAGAGCAGAGGGTGTTACCAGATGTAGTGGAGTGGAGGGGCGGTAAGCAGTATAAACAGCATTCCACAACAGCTGAAGGGCTGGTGTACTTTAATGGGACAGGTGGATTTAGTCCTGATGGAAAAGAATACGTTATATATTTGAAAGACGGAAACACCACTCCACTGCCGTGGATAAATGTGATTTCAAATGAGGAATTCGGCTTCCAGGTATCAGAATCGGGTTCAGGTTACACCTGGGCTGAAAATAGCAGGGAGAATAAACTGACGCCGTGGTACAATGATCCTGTGGTAGATCCTCCTGGTGAAGTGCTGTATTTAAGGGACGAGGATAGTGGCGATGTATGGACCGTGACATCCCAACCTATAAGAGACGATGAGCCGTACCTTATAAGGCACGGAAATGGTTACTCTGTTTTTGAGCACATAAGCTATGGTATTCAGCAGGAGCTGACTCAATTTGTGCCATTGCATGACCCGGTAAAAGTGTGTTTGTTGAAACTTAAAAACCTCACCGCAGATATTAGACACCTAAGCCTCACGTATTACATGAGGCCGGTGATGGGGGTAAGCGAACAGGCGACAGCGCCATTTATAGTCACGGAAAAATATGAAGATGGTATTTTGCTTATTAGAAACACCTACAACGAAGATTTTCCGGCAAGGATTGCGTTTTTGGATTCCTCCGAGTTAAGCGGTAGGTCGTATACCGGCGATCGGCGGGAATTTATAGGTCTAGATGGTAGCCTGAGATATCCTGAGGCCCTCAAAAGAAAAGAATTATCAGGTAGAGTAGGGGCAGGGCTTGATCCCTGTGGAGCTTTGCAGGTGAAAGTGATGTTGGATGCCGGCGAAGAAAAGACAGTGGTGTTTATGTTAGGGCAATGCGCTGACTTGGACGCTGTGAAAAAATTGTGTGCTAAGTATAGAGATGTAAATAATGCTTTAGAGGAGCTGGATAATGTTAAAAAATTCTGGGATGATCTTTTAGATACCATCCAGGTTAAGACGCCGGATACGTCTATGGATTTTATGATAAACAGATGGTTACCCTATCAGACCGTTGGGTGCAGGATATGGGCGAGATCAGCTTTTTATCAATCAGGGGGTGCTTATGGCTTTAGAGACCAGCTGCAAGATGCGATGAATGTGGTGTTTATATACCCTGGACTAACGCGCAGGCAGATACTAACCAGTGCAGCACACCAATTTATAGAAGGGGATGTACAACACTGGTGGCATCCCGGCTCAGGCAAAGGTATACGCACCAGGCATTCTGATGACCTGTTATGGCTGGCTTATGTCACGGCAGATTATATAAAGAGTACAGGAGACGTGGATGTATTAAAAGTTCAGATTCCTTACCTCATAGAGGAACCGCTGAAGGAAGAAGAGAACGATAGATACAGTAAACCTTTGGTTTCTACTACCACGTCCACCCTTTATGAACACTGCAATAAAGCTATTGAACGGGCATTGAGGTTTGGCCCCCATGGTCTACCTCTTATAGGCTCAGGGGATTGGAATGACGGTATGAATACAGTAGGTAATAAAGGCAAAGGTGAAAGCGTATGGTTGGGTTGGTTCCTGTACGCTGTTTTGATGGCGTTTATACCGTTATGTGAGGTTCAAGATGATCGCGAAAGAGCAGAAAATTATCGAGTTATCGCTCAGAACATAGTGAATGCTATTGAGGAAAGCGGATGGGATGGGAGCTGGTACAGAAGGGCGTATTTTGACGACGGAACTCCGCTAGGATCTGCTCAAAACACCGAGTGCAAAATTGACTCCATTTCCCAGTCGTGGTCGGTTATCTCGGGTGCGGCTAAGCTGAACAGGGCCAGAGAAGCCATGGGTGCTGTGGAGCATTACCTGGTAAACAAAGAGAACGGGATTATAAGGTTGCTGATGCCTCCTTTTGACGAAGGCGATTTAAAGCCAGGTTATATCAAAGGATATGTGCCCGGAGTAAGGGAAAATGGAGGTCAGTATACCCATGCGGCAGTGTGGGTTGTAATGGCTTTTGCTCTCTTGGGCGAGGGGGATAAAGCCTGGGAGTACTATAACCTCATAAATCCTATAAATCATAGCAGAACTGCATTAGAGGTTTCGGTGTATAAAGTAGAACCTTATGTAATGGCGGCAGATGTGTACGCAGTTCAGCCTCATGAAGGAAGAGGAGGATGGACGTGGTATACGGGAGCTGCAGGGTGGATGTACAGAGTAGGGATAGAACATATTTTAGGGTTAAAACTCAGGGGCGACAGCATTGTAGTTGACCCGTGTATTCCCAAAGGATGGGAAGAATACCGAATAGTGTACAGGTATAAGAACACTAGGTACTTTATCACTGTAAAAAACCCTGAAAAGGTAAACAGAGGTGTAAAAGAGGTGCTTATAGACGACAAGCCTATAAAAGACAAAGTTATACGCTTGGTAGATGACGGGACAGAGCACGATGTGAAAGTATACTTGGGGGAATGCCTATAGCCATCTCTGCGCTATAGGCATTCTCCTGCCTGTTCCAAAGGCTTTTGTCGTGACTTTAAGCCCTGGAGCAGCCTGCCTTCTTTTGTATTCGGCCTTATTGACTTTTTTCATTATGTCTCTTATCAAATCTTCAGAATACCCCATTTTGACTATATCATCAATGGATTTTTCTTCTTCAATATACGCTTTTAAGATCTCGTCCAGTATTTCGTAGGGCGGCAGTGAGTCTACGTCCTTTTGGTCAGGCCTCAATTCTGCAGAAGGTGGCTTTGTCAGCGTGGATTGAGGTATTATCTGTCTTTCCCTGTTGATGTAATGGGCAATCTGGTATACCATGGTTTTGGGTACGTCAGATATAACCGCCAGGCCGCCGGCCATATCACCGTAGAGGGTGCAGTATCCCATTGCCAGCTCTGATTTATTGCCTGTGGTGAGGATGAGCCTATTTTCTCGGTTAGACAGGAACATGAGGTAATTTCCCCTTATCCTTGCCTGTATGTTTTCTTCTGCCAGGTCTTTTAAAGGTTCTCTGTCGCCGTTAAAAACTTTAAGATAGGCTTTAAAAACCTCTTCAATGGGATATACCCTAAATTCAATGCCCAGGTTATCAGCTAATGCTTTTGCATCGCTTTTGCTGCCTTCTGAGGAATACCTGGATGGCATTGATACACCTAGGACATTTTCAGCGCCCAGTGCCTCCACCGCAAGGCAACAGGTGACAGCCGAATCTATGCCACCGCTAAGGCCTATAGCGACTTTTTTAAATCCTGTTTTGCGCGTATAATCTCTAATTCCCAAAACCAGTGCATTGTAGACCCACGATATGTCTTCATTTACATACAATTCTTCCTGTTGGCACATGAGCGATTCTGAATCCAATACCACCAGATCTTCGTCAAAGGACTTGGCGTGAAAGATAACCTGGCCGTAAGGATTTACGGCAAAGCTGGAACCGTCAAATATAAGCTCGTCATTACCTCCTATTTGATTTACGTATATTATAGGCCTGTGGTATTTTTCGGCTATTGCAGATATCATGTGAGTTCTTAACTCTTGTTTTTTGTAATTGTAAGGAGACGCCGATATATTTACAAGGATATCAGGGTGGTCTTTTACGAGTTCCTCTATGACGTCGATGTCGTATCTGGGCCTCTCCCAGAAATCTTTGTCGTTCCATATATCTTCACATATGCTAACGCCAAGTTTTATACCTTTTACATTCATACAGTGGATGCTCTGAGAGGGGGCAAAATAACGGGATTCGTCAAATACATCGTAATTGGGCAACAGGGTTTTGTCGACTTTATCCATGATTTTTCCGTCACCTATCAGCACGGCAGAATTGTGCAAAAATCCCTTTTCACTAAAAGTGCATACCCCTAGGATCGCGTATATACCGTGTATCTTGCTCTTGAGATCGTTTATAACCGTATCTACATGGGATAAAAAATCCGGATTATACAAAAGATCTTTAGGAGGATACCCGATAACCGACAGCTCTGGAAATATGATAAGTTCCGCTCCTTTAGATTTGGCCATTTCTATATAACTCAATATCTTATTGGCATTTCCGACTAAATCCCCTACTGTTGGATTTATCTGTCCTATGGCAAATTTCATAATATCGCTCCTCATTGGTGTTCTCTTTATTAGATTTTATTTTAGCACATATTTGAAAGATTAAAAAGGAGGAAAATTATATTAGCTTTCTTTTTGCCCAGGACAGCTTTTTAGGTATTCCAGCACCTCTTTTATATTTGCTGTAGCTAATGCCACCACACTATCTGCTGCTCCATAGTAAATTCGCATTTCCCCTGTATTTTTGTCCACAATAGCGCCTGTGGGGAAGACAACCCCCGGGACATCTCCGATATATTCGTAACTAGTCCTGGGTCCAAATACCCATTCTTCGGAGCGGCGTATGACGCGCCTGGGATCTTCTAGATCCAGCAGTGCTAATCCCACCCTGTACAGGTTTCCAGCTGCGGTATTTCGGACGCCGTGGTATATGATAAGCCATCCCTCAGGAGTCTCTATGGGGGGTGGCCCCAATCCTACTCTAGTGGAATCCCAGGATCCCGTTCTTGAAGGTATAATCATTTGATGTTCGCCCCAGTACTTGAGGTCTGGAGAAAAAGAGATCCAGATATGCGCTTCTCCTCTTACAATAGGTCGATGTATTAAAGCAAAACGTCCTTTTATGAGTTTAGGGAAAAGAGATGCGTCTTTGTCTTCAGGGGGCAACAGGGCTCCATAACGCTTGAAAGTGATGAAATCTCTTGTAGTGGCCAGAGAGACCAGAGGACCGGTTTTAGAGAAAGAAACGTATGTTATTGCGTACACACCCAGATTTTCCAGCCATACTATTCTAGGATCCTCTACACCGTAATGCTCTTCATTGGATTGGTAGTTCGCTTCCAGTGTTGGCTTTTCATCGATGCGCCAGTCGGTTTTTCCGTCGCGGCTTCTGGCCAATGTAAAATGAGAATAACCTCTCATATCTTCTACCCTTACCATGAGCAATGTTTCTCCGTTGATTTCCACAGCGCCAGGGTTAAATACTGCATTTACAGGGTAGGGCCATTTTTGTCTGGTTAATATAGGATTGTTATGATACCGCCTGAAAAGCGAAGACGGGTCTATGTAACTGTTCACATACATCACCTTCCTTCAAGAGCTTTATACACGGATTTTCTGATCATAATTATAATCCCTAATTGCCAAAGTTTCCATATTTCATCTTCAGATATCTCCTTGATTTTCTGTGCTAATAATTTGTGATATAATAAAGCATATAATAATATTGACATGATGCTAAGGAGTTGAAGTGCGTTGGCAAGAGTTTTTTCAGGAGTACAACCTACGGGAGATATACATATAGGCAATTACCTTGGAGCATTAAAGCAATTTGTAGAATTGCAGGATCAACACGAGTGCTTTTTTTGCGTTGTGGACCTCCACGCCCTTACGGTGCCTCAAGATCCTACGGAGTTAAGAAAAAAAGTAATCCAGCTGGCGGGATTGTATTTAGCCGTTGGCTTGGATCCATCTAGGGTGACAATTTTTGTTCAATCCTATGTGCCAGCACATAGTGAACTGGCGTGGCTTTTGGAGTGCATGACGTACTTTGGAGAATTGAGCCGCATGACTCAGTTTAAAGATAAGAGCAAAGGCAAGGAGAATGTATCTGTAGGGCTTTTCACATATCCGGATCTTATGGCAGCAGATATATTGCTTTACGATACAAATTACGTGCCTGTAGGGGCTGATCAAAAGCAGCACCTTGAGCTTACCAGAGATGTAGCGCAGCGCTTTAACAACAGATACGGAGAGACCTTTGTAGTTCCTGAGCCCCTTATAGGGAAGGTAGGTGCCAGGATAATGTCGCTGACTAACCCCACTAAAAAGATGAGCAAAAGCGAAGAGGATGAAATGGGCCGCATATCCCTTTTAGATACACCCGATAAGGTTAAAAAGAAGATCATGAGAGCTGTAACCGATTCGGAAAACAGAATATACTTTGATCCTGAAAACAAGCCGGGGCTCAGCAACCTTATATCGCTTATGAGTGTACAGACAGGCCAGAGTGTGGATGAAGTGGTGGCACAGTACGATGGCAAAGGCTATGGCGTCCTTAAAAGAGATCTAGTTGATGTTACTGTAAGTACATTGAAAGGTATACAGGATAGGTATTACGCTTTATCTGAAGAAGAGATAAAGGCAGTATTGTCCGAAGGCGCTCAAAGGGCAAATGCTATTGCTGAAAAGACCTTGAGGCGTGTTCAAGAGAAGATGGGGTTAAGGTAAATTCAAGTGAGGACTTTGCAAAACTGATTTGTTGTAAGGTTGCAAAGTCCTTTGATTTTGCTTGTTAAAGGAGGAATTTTGTTGCAAAGCATTCGAAGGGGCTCTTATACGAGAAAGATTCTGTCGTTTAAGTACCGCAGGTTATTTAAAAAGGCATACAGATTGCTGGATATATCCCCGCTAAAGGGCGGTGGAGATTGCGGCCTTTTGTGCGGCAGAAAATGCTGTAAACCTATGGAGGGATTGGGGATATACCTTTTGCCCCATGAGCGAAATGCCTTATACAGCACAAAAGGCGTGTTCAGGTGGGAAAGAGAAAAGAGAGGTTACTTTCTCCAATGCGATGGCGTGTGTGATAGAAAAAATAGACCCATGCAGTGCAGGGTTTACCCTTTAATGCCCATTATAGGCCTTAACGGTCTGATGTTTATAAGAAATCCTATGGGTGGCTGTCCTATTGGCAAAAAGGATATAAACCCTGAATTTGTAAGGCGGTGTTTCAAGGCCTATAAGTTGATACTACAAAAGATATTATAGAAGATTGTGCATAATATGTCAGTAATTTGCGATATTCTTGTGTTTTATTAGTGAGTAGAGCTAATAAAAACTGGGTTTTTATGATTATACGCAGTATAGCAGATTATAAAATCGAGTTGTATAAATGTTACATTGACAATAAGTTGACATTATTTTATAATTAGATTATAAAAATTCATGCATACAATACACAGTATTCATAATTTAAAATACAAATATTGCTTATTAAAGGAGGAATAGAAATGGCAAAAATGAAAGCGGTAGTATTTCATGCTCCAGAAGATGTAAGGGTTGATGAAGTAGATAGACCAGAGATAGTAAAACCAACAGATGCAATTGTAAAGGTTACCACTTCTACTATTTGTGGAACAGATCTTCACATACTGCATGGAGAGTATCATGTAAAGCCGGGATTGATTATAGGCCACGAATTTGTGGGCGTTGTGGAACAAGTAGGTACACAGGTTACCAAATTTAAACCTGGTGATAGAGTAGCGGTATCTTGCATAACCCAATGTGGTACATGTTTTTACTGTAAAGAAGGAACATACGCTCACTGCGTAGATGGCGGATGGTTATTTGGAAATATCTTAGATGGTGCCCAGGCAGAATACGTAAGGGTTCCGTATGCTGATATAGGCATGCATCTGATTCCCGATGAATTGGAGGACGAAGACGTATTATTTGTAGGAGATATACTCTCTACAGCATATTTTGGCGTAGAAAATGCTCGCATAAAACCTGGTGATGTGGTAGCTATTGTTGGTGCAGGCCCCGTTGGTTTGTGCGCTATAGCGTCTGCAAAATTATTTGGCCCTTCAAGAATTGTAGCAGTAGGGAGAAAAAATTTTGGAAGGCTTGAAGCTGCTAGAGAACTGGGAGCTGATGAGGTAATTCTTTCAGCAAATGAAGACCCTGTACAGAGGATAAAAGAGCTGACTGATGGCAGAGGCGCTGACGTGGTAATAGAGTGTGTAGGCGGTACGTCCAGCTATGAAACCGCTATGAGCCTTGTCAGACCAGGTGGAAGAGTATCACTGGTGGGAGTATTTTCAAAGCCTGTTGAGTTACCGCTGGAAAAATTGTGGGATAAAAACATCACGTTATCATGGGGTTTGGTTAATGCAAACAGGATACCTGAACTTATACAGCTTATAAAAGGCAGAAAAATAAGTTTAAGGAGCCTTATTACTCATACTTTTCCGCTGGAGGATGCATTAAAAGCTTACGATGTATTTGATAAGAAAATAGATAATGCGCTGAAAGTAGTGTTAAAACCGTAAAATATCGTCAAAAAAATAATTATTGTATGCCTGGTGTACAACCAGGCATAATTCTGTTATCATATAAATGGAGGTGTAACGTGGATCGTGAACGAGATATTAGAAAAAAAGCAGTTAAATCCGACTGTGAAGTTAATGGTTATAAATTCTCCGCTTATGGCAAAAAAAGCAAAGCCGGGTCAATTTGTCATAGTGAGGGTTGACGAAAGTGGCGAACGTATCCCCCTTACCATAGCGGACTATGATGCCGATAAAGGCACTGTTACTATTATATTTCAAGAGGTAGGCATGAGTACCAAAGCATTAGGTAAATTAAATGTGGGCGATAGGTTACATGATTTTGTAGGCCCCCTTGGCGTGCCTGTAGAATTTTCCCCTGATGTTAAACGAGTTTTAGCTATAGGGGGCGGTGTTGGAGTCGCGCCATTATATCCCAAGGTAAAAATGCTCCATAAAAATGGAGTTAAAATAGATAGCATAATTGGAGGCAGGTCCTCTGAGTACGTAATACTGGAGGATGAAATGAGGGCGGTTAGCGATAATCTTTATATAACTACAGATGATGGCAGCAAAGGACATAAAGGTTTTGTTACAGATGTATTAAAAGAACTCCTTGCTAATGGCAACAAGTACGATGAGGTTATAGCGATAGGTCCGTTGGTCATGATGAAAATGGTCTGCCAGATTACCAAAGAGTACAATATACCGACAATGGTCAGCATGAACCCTATCATGGTGGACGGAACAGGTATGTGCGGAGGATGTAGGGTATCCGTTGGTGGCGAAGTAAAATTTGCATGTGTAGACGGTCCCGCTTTTGATGGCCATAAGGTGGATTTTGATGAGGCTATGAGAAGGCAGGCGATGTATAAGGATATGGAAAAAAAGGCGCTGGATGAGTATGAACACAGGTGCAAGTTAGGAGGAATTTTAAATGGCTAACATGTCCGCAAAAAAAGTGCTGATGCCTGAGCAGCAGCCTGATATAAGAAATAAAAACTTTAAGGAAGTTGCGCTAGGCTATGATGAGAAGATGGCTATAGAGGAAGCTGAAAGGTGCATCCAGTGTAAAAATCAGCCTTGTGTTAAAGGTTGTCCTGTACACGTTAAGATACCTGAATTTATAAAGCTGATAGCTCAAGGGGATTTTGAAGGGGCATATCAGAAGATAAGAGAAACCAACAGTTTGCCTGCCATATGTGGGAGGGTATGTCCGCAGGAGAGCCAGTGCGAATCTGTATGTACTAGAGGCAAGAGAGGAGAGCCTGTGGCCATAGGAAGGCTTGAGAGGTTTGCGGCGGATTGGCATATGAAAAATAGCGTGGATAAGGTCGAACTGCCAGCTAAAAATGGCAAAAAGGTAGCTGTAATAGGTTCAGGCCCTGCCGGGCTTACATGCGCGGGAGACCTCGCTAAGCTGGGATACGATGTAACCATCTTTGAGGCCCTTCATACCCCTGGCGGCGTTCTCATGTACGGCATCCCTGAGTTTAGATTGCCTAAGGTGATTGTGCAGAAGGAAATAGATTCGCTAAAAAGGATGGGCGTTAAAATAGAGACGAATATGGTGATAGGCAAGATACTCACCATTGACGACCTATTTGATATGGGATATGATGCGGTCTTTATTGGCACAGGTGCGGGTTTGCCCAAGTTTATGGGTATTCCAGGTGAAAATTTAAACGGCGTATATTCCGCCAATGAGTTTCTGACCAGGATTAATTTGATGAAAGCCTATGATTTCCCCAATCATCCCACGCCTGTTAAGGTTGGCAAAAAGGTTGTTGTTGTAGGTGGCGGCAATGTGGCTATGGACGCCGCTAGGTCCGCTAAGCGCATGGGAGCTGAAGAGGTATATATTGTGTACAGGCGTTCTGAAAAGGAAATGCCAGCGAGATTAGAAGAGATACAACATGCAAAAGAAGAAGGGATTGTCTTTAAGCTTTTAACAAACCCTGTGAGAATAATAGGTGACGAAAATGGTTATGTAAAAGGTATAGAGTGTGTAAACATGGTTTTAGGTGAGCCTGACGAATCAGGTAGGAGAAAGCCTATACCTGAAAAAGGTTCAGAGCATGTAATGGATGTAGAGACGGTCATTATAGCGATAGGTCAGAGCCCCAATCCTCTTATCACATCTACCACAGAGGGCCTTGAAAAGCAAAGTTGGGGTGGGATAATCGTCAATGAGAAAACCATGGAAACCAGCCGCAAAGGCGTATATGCCGGCGGTGACGCTGTAACAGGCGCTGCCACTGTTATATTGGCCATGGGTGCGGGTAAAAAAGCAGCTGTTGCGATACACGAATATCTAAACAATAAGTGATAAAAAGGAGCCTTAGGGCTCAAAAGGAGTAAGAATCCATCGCTTTTGACAAAACAAACCCCACTTTTTACGTAATAGAAAGTGGGGTTTGTCGTCAATCTGAGCTAATCACTTTAAATTCTTTAAGCATATTGTCAAATCTTACTCCATGTCCTTCTGTTGCTTCTATAAAGAGCTGTTGTTTTATTACAAATGTGCCTCCTTTTTTATTATCAACAAGGTAATATTTAACTACTGTATCATTCCATTTTAGACCGCTACGAGCATATATAAATATTGCCCTTATAGGTTGTTCAATGATGCCTTTATTTTCGACGTTTTCAAAACGGGATCTTAATTCATTTTCTATCTGTGTGGCCATCTCTTGGGGAGATTTATCTTTAATTTGTTGGATTTCCATGTATACTTCTGGGTATCTGTCATCCAACTTTATCTTTGGAATGATTTTGTCCTTCCCGTCTTGTTTTATCAATTTATAGTTGTTTTCATCTATATATATTACATATCCATTGCTCTCATTAAGATTTACTTTGGTATCTTCTTTTTGACCTTCTATATCCTGTACTATAACCTTTTGAGGAACAAATATATCTTTAATCTTGGAAACTGCTGCTTTTCCTGCGTTTGTACCAATAGCAAAAGCAATTATAAGAGCGGCTGCTGTTAATCCTATCTTGGCAAATATAGATTTTCTTTTATTTATACTCATAGATTTAACCTCCATTTTAGATTGAATATTAATCCCATATATCTTTTTTAAGCCGTAGTGATGTATCCGTCTCCTTTAAAAGATTCTCGGATTTTTTTATCGAGCATTTTTTCATCCATTTTTAATCCTCCTTTCTTTCATGTGTAATAAGGTTTTTTGTGATCAAAAAAAATGATATTGCTATAAACCCTTATAAAGGTTTCCTGTACAGCATCTCTTAAATACCTCCTTGTTGTTTGCTACATAAAATACCCTTCAAAAACTAAAAAAGTTTTCATTTTTTAGAGTAAAATTATAACTGACAAATAAATAAGGCTACCCACCTTGTTAGGGTAGCCTAGTGGATAATCATTTGGTACATTTAATATTAATTGTTCGCAAAAATTACATATATGGCGGTGACTATACTCAATAATAGTTTACATATAAATACTGCAAATTTCAAGACCTTATAACAAGAAGTTTATCATGTTTTTATTCGCTAAAAAACTCAATAGTAGAACAAATCCAAAATATAATGTATAATTATCTATAAATCTGAGAGGTCAGGAGGGGATATGTTTGGATTACGATAAATACGTTGCACAACGGGCTAAATCCATCGAGATTTCCACGATAAGGTATTTTTTTAATATGGTTAATGAAGTAGAAGGGGCTATATCGCTGTGCATAGGAGAACCTGATTTTACCACACCTCAACACATTGATGAAGCTGCTAAGAGAGCCCTCGACGAGGGCAAGACGTTTTATACTCCTAACGCTGGGCTTCTTGAGTTGAGACAAGAAATATCCAGGTACCTCAAACAGCGCTTTGATGTGGCGTATAAACCGGAATCGGAGATAATAGTGACCATTGGAGCCAGCCAAGCTATAGATGTGGCGATTCGCACTCTTGTGGAAAATGGCGATGAGGTGCTCATTCCACAACCTTCATTTGTAGCTTATAAGCCCTGCGTTATCCTGGCAGGAGGTATACCCGTTTTCGTTCCTACATATCTGGAAGATGACTTTGTCCTTAGACCGGATGTGTTAGAAAGGTATATAACAGATAGAACTAAAGTCTTGATTTTACCTTATCCTAATAATCCTACTGGGGCGATTATGACAAGAAAACAGCTGGAGGACATTGCTGCGGTGGTCAAGCGCCATGATCTCATTGTGGTATCGGATGAGATATACAGCGAGCTCACTTATGGTACAGATCATACCTGCTTTGCCAGTATAGAGGATATGTGGGAACGCACTGTGACGATAAACGGCTTTTCAAAAACGTACGCTATGACAGGGTGGAGGTTGGGATACATAGCAGCGCCTGAGGGATTAACCAGGCAGATGTTAAAAGTTCATCAGTACAATGTGACGTGCGCTGCCACTGTAAGCCAGTATGCTGCATTGGAGGCGTTGCGAAACGGAGAGGGCGATGTAAAAAGCATGTTGGCTGAGTACGACAGGAGAAGAAAATACCTTTTAAATAGCTTGATGGATATGGGGTTTGAGTGTTTTGAGCCAAAGGGAGCTTTTTATGTATTTCCGTCTATTAGAAAAACCGGGCTTACCTCTGAAGAGTTTGCCACAAGGCTTTTACACGAGGCAAAAGTCGCTGTTGTGCCTGGTAGCGCTTTTGGGGAAAATGGGCAAGGGTGCGTGAGGATGGCATATGCTACATCTATGGAAGACCTTGAGGAAGCAGTAAAGAGGATAAAAGCGTTTATGGATAAATTAAAGAAGGATACCGTCAGCTGACGGTATCCTTCCCTTTGCATTGAGGACAGTAGCCATAAAAGTAGAGTTTTTGGCTTTTGATGTCGTAATCAGATACCTTATTTACCTTCTCTATCAATTCTTCGAAATTCATTTCATCTACGTCATCCACTCTATGGCATTTATAACATATTACGTGGGGATGAGGCGCCACATTAGCGTCATATCTAAAGCTTCCCTCTCCCACGTTGAGTTCCTGCACTAGATTTAATTTTTTCAATATGTCTATAGTTTTATAAACAGTAGCAAGGCTCATAGTGGGAAAGTCGTCCTTCAAGCTGTTATAAATCATGTCGATGCTGGGATGGCTTTTAGTGCTTTTTAACATGCCATATATTGCTAATCTTTGTGGTGTGACCTTAAATCCTTTTTCTTTTAATATAGTGGATAAATCTTCTTTTACCATATAAACCTTCCTTTAATAATAATTATCTAAAAACAATAACACTACGCCGTTAATATTATATGCGAGAAGCTGATTTTTGTCAATTGACCGCTTTAATTTTTTATTTTAGAATTAAATGTAAAAGGAGAGAGGTGTTGAGATGAAGTACAAGATGATAGCAATGGATATGGATGGTACTTTTTTAAACAGCCAGAGCATGCCTACGGAAGAAAATATAGAGGCATTAAAAAAGGCTAAGCGAAGCGGCGTGGTAATAACTTTTGCTTCAGGGAGGATATACCCAGCCATAAAGGAATACGTCAGATTGTTTGGCGATGACGTGCCTGTAATAGCGTGTAATGGAGCTATTGTATACAGGTCAGCTGGACAAGAAGCCATATATAAAGCTTATATGCCTTACGAGGAGATGGTTAAGCTTTTAGAAATATCCAGAGAATATAATCTCTATTATCACTTTTTTACAGAGGATAAGCTGTTTACGGTAGAACTGAAATACGGGTCACTTTTGTATAAAAAGTGGAATGATAGGCTTCCGCCCCAAGAGAAGATAATGATAGAAGTAATAGATAACCCTTACGACGTGCTGAATAGGTATAAAAATAGCCTGGTTAAATTTGTGGTCAGCGATGACAATACAGATTTTTTAGACAATGTGGTCAAAAAGAAAATTGAAGAAAGCGGCGATTTTGAGGTGACCAAGTCAGCCAAGAACAATCTAGAGATCATGGTAAAGGGGGTAAGTAAAGGAAGGGGCCTTGAGATTTTATCGGATTATCTGGCTATACCTAGAAGTCAGATAATTGCTGTCGGCGATAGCTTAAATGATGTATCTATGATCAGGTATGCTGGGCTGGGAGTGGCGATGGGGAATGCCGATGAAAGGGTTATGCCATGGGCTGATTATGTAGCTCCAACCAATGATGAAAGCGGCATAGCTCATGTGGTGGAAAAATTTTTATTAAATTGTTAGGAGAAGCGTGCGTATGACAAAGGTATCTATTGTAAAATGTGAAAGTTATGACCAAAACGTGGTGGAACAGGCCATAGCTCAGGCCTTAGAGCACCTGGGCGGAGTAGAAAAATTCGTAAAAAAAGGAGATAAGGTGTTTTTAAAAGTAAATCTATTAAAGAAAAACAAGCCGGATGACGCTGTAACCACACATCCTGCAGTGGTGGAAGCGGTGGTAAAGCTGGTTCAGAAATTAGGTGCAATACCTGTGATTGGCAATAGCCCTGGCGGTCCTTTTACCGAAAGGGCACTTCGCGCCGTGTACAGGATAACGGGTATGGCAGAGGTTGCGCATAGGACAGGGGCTTTGTTGAATTATGATACCACCGAGATCACGGAGAAAGTTTACTGCGGTAAAGTCATAAAACAGGTCACGCTTATGAAGGCTATCAGAGACTGCAATGTGGTAATATCTTTGCCAAAGTTTAAAACCCATGGCATGACTGTATTTACCGGTGGAGTAAAAAATTTATTTGGCGTGGTACCTGGTTTAGTCAAAGCAGGGTACCATTTGAACATGCCTGATGTCAGAGATTTTTCAGAGGCTTTGGTGGACCTGTGCTTGCATGTAAATCCTGCATTGACGATAATGGATGCCGTGGTAGGTATGGAGGGAAATGGCCCTTCTGCCGGAAGACCTCGAAACATAGGTCTGATTTTGGCTTCTTCTGACCCATTTGCGCTGGATACTGTAGCTACATCGATAATTGGATTGGGTCCCGACCAGGTTCCAACGGTAGCAAAAGCCAGCGATAGGGGATTGGGACTAAAAAAAGACATAGAGGTTATGGGATGTCCTGTGGAAAAAGTTTTAATAAAGGATTTCGACGTGCCAGCTCTGAGGACCTTTGCGTTAACCAGTAAACTTCCTCCTCTTGTTGTCAAGTATTTGGACAATTATGTAAAGCCAAGACCCAGATTCATTTATGAAGTTTGTAAAGGATGTGGCGTATGTGCGGCCAATTGCCCCCCAGGTGCTCTATCTATGCAGGACAAAAAACCCCACGTGGACTTGGAAAAGTGCATAAGGTGTTTTTGCTGCCAGGAATTATGTCCTTATAAAGCTGTTGAGATAAAACAGCCTTTTATATCCAGGTTTATGTTTAGATATTGAAAAAATAACCCTTAGGGGTTATTTTTTTGTATAAAAAAGGCAAAAGATCAAATAATAAAATTAGAGAGGAGGGCGCGTAGTGAAAGCAGCGATTATGGCAGGAGGTGTTGGCAGCAGATTAAGGCCGTTGACTTGCAATATCCCCAAGCCCATGGTGTCTGTAGCCAACAGGCCTGTTATGGAATACACTGTAGAATTGTTGAAAAAGTACGGTATCAGGGATATGTGCGCTACACTCCAGTATTTACCTAATAAGATAAAAGAACATTTTGGCGATGGCAGTCGTTTTGGGGTCAACATTCGATACTATATCGAAGACCAGCCATTGGGGACGGCGGGAAGTGTTAAAAACGCAGAAGATTTCCTGGATGAAACCTTTGTCGTGATAAGCGGTGATGTATTAACAAATTTTGAGCTTGACAAAGCGTTAGAATATCACAAAAGCAAAAATTCACTGGTCACTATTGTTCTCACAAGGGTACCTGTTCCTCTTGAATACGGCGTTGTTGTAACCGATGAAAACGGCAGGATTATTAGGTTTCTTGAAAAACCGTCGTGGAGCGAAGTGTTCAGCGATACTGTGAATACGGGAATATATATCTTGGAACCAGAAGTCTTAAATTATATAGAGAAAGGGCGCGTGTTTGATTTTAGTAAAGACCTTTTTCCGTTGTTGTTGCAGCAAGGCAAGCCTGTATATGGATATATCGCTGATGGGTACTGGTGTGATATAGGTAATATACAGCAGTATATGGGTTGTCACCGGGATATACTGATGGGATCGGTGCAGGTGAATTTAAAGGAAAAGGCTTGGAGACCAGGGGTATGGATGGGCGATAATGTTAAAATAGGGGAAGGTTCTGTGATAAGCGACTACGTTATTATAGGAGACAATGTCAGGATAGGCAAAAACGTATTGATAGACAGCGGAACGGTTATCGGAGACGATGTGGTAATTGAGGATAACACCACCGTGAAAAAGGCCGTGGTGTGGAGCAATTCGTATATTGGCAGGAATTGTGAGATAAGGGCTTCTTTGCTTTGCCACAGGGTTCAATTAAAAGACAAGACATGTGCATTTGAGCACAGCGTTATTGGTGACGACACTTTAGTCAAAGAAGGCAGTATAATAAAACCCGGTATAAAGATATGGCCACAAAAGGTGATTGAACAAGAGAGCGTGGTGTTTAGCGATGTTGTATGGGGCAGTCAATATAAGAAAAATTTATTTGGGTACGATGGCATAGCGGGACAGGTCAACATCGATATAACTCCTGAATTTTGTGCCAGATTAGGCAGCGCATTACCTTGTGTTTTGAAAGACCACATAGGCGTAAGCTGTGATGACTTCGTGCAGTCGCAGATGTTGAAAAAAGCGTTGATATCCGGTCTGATGTCTACGGGTGTTCGCGTTTACGATTTTGGGACAATGATATTGCCTATGATGCGCTCAGCGGTGAGAGACTATGGATTAAATGGAGCTGTGCATATAAAGCGCGTAAATGATGATAAAACATCGGTTATTGATATACTGGACAGCAAGGGGTGCAACATAGATAAAGATAAAGAGAGAAAATTAGAAAATGCCTTAAACCAAGGGGATTTTAAAAGGTGCGGATCTGAAGATATAAAAAATGTAGATGTGATACCGGCTTATGACAGAATATATATGGTTAAGCTGTTAAATGCCATTGATGCCAGCAGTTTGCGAAGAAGACATTTTACAGTAAGCTTTGAAACCTCATCTGAATATATGAGAAGGCTGCTTGCCGGTATGTTAAATTATTGTGGTTGCATTGTAAGTGATAATGGCGAGATTAATTTTTATATCGACAGTAACGGGGAAATTCTAGGGCTAAAGGGCCCTGATGGCAAAGTGCTTTCTGAAGAGACGATGATAGCTTTGAGATCTTACCTTGCCCTTCAAGGCCCAGGCACTGAACCGATAGTTATTCCTGTAAATAGCCCTGACGCTATATGCGAAATGGTTAAATCGAAAAACAGGGAAGTGATATATACAAAAACGGCGTTGCAGGATTGGATGGGTAAACTCAGGGATAATGAAACTGATATCAAAGGTATTACGCAATTTGACCTTAGGTTTGACGCCGTAAGCTTTTTATTAAAGTTAATGGAGACAATAGCTAAGGAAGGCATTACGCTGGCAGAATTGCTTACAAAGTTACCTGCATTTTATTTTGACAAAAAAACTGTGTATTGTAGCTGGGATGCCAAAGGGCGTGTAATGCGCAGCCTTTTGGAAGAAATCCACGGCGATGAGGAGATAGAAGGGGTAAAGATAAGGCATGATAAAGGCTGGGCAATGGTTTTGCCAGACCCTGACCGACCCGCGTGCAAGGTGTACGCTCAGGGTTATACCGAAGAATACGCCAGAGAACTTACGGATATGTATGTACAAAAGATAAAATCGCTGGACAGCGATAAAAAGAAAGAATAAACTCAAAGTTCTCAAAAATGGTGAACTTTGAGTTTATTCTTTGAGGACACTTAAGTATACCTCCTCTGTTTTTCTTATCATCTCTTTTACGGAAAATCGTTCAACGCTCTTTTTACCGTTTAGAGCCAGATTAGCCGCTAATTGTTGGTTGTCCAGCAGTAGCAAGATTTTTTCAGCTAGTAGTGTCGGATTAGCTGGAGGTATGAGCAATCCCGTTTCATTGTTGATTATCATTTCACTGGGGCCTCCCGCGTTTGTAGATATTACCGGCTTTTGATGCCACATAGCCTCGATGATAACCAACGATTGCCCTTCAATCAAAGATGTGACGCATATTATATCAGAGGCTATATATATGTTATCGATGTCGCTGCGATATCCTGTAAAATGAACGCGATCATGTAAACCTAGATTATTTACCTGTTTTACCAACGAATCTTTCAATGGGCCTTCTCCTACTATCAGAAAATGTACGTCGCTTCTCTTTTTTGCAATAAACCATGCGGCTTCGATAAAGTATCTGTGTCCTTTGACTGACTGAAGCCTTGCCACAGTGGTTACTATTTTTTGCATTGGATCAATGTTTAGCTCTTTTAATACCTCTTCTCTCGTTTTGGTGGCTATTCGAGAAGAAAAATCTATACCGTTGTAAATTGTCACAATTTTCTTATCGCTTATACCCATCTTGATTAAATCATTTTTAAGAGCGTCTGAGACAGTAATGACTTTGGTGGAAATAGGCGATGTGGCCAGCGTCATGTATTTGGCTACCATGGCTTCCAGTTTGCTGTCATAGTCATTCATTATAAAACTGTGGAAAGTAGTGACAACAGGCTTGCGAGCTAAAAAAGCAGCGATCCGCGCCATCGTATTGGCCCTTACACCATGGGTGTGCACGATGTCTAAATTGTTTTCCAGAATGTAATTTTTCAAAGGTTTTATCGTGGAAAAATCGAATTTATGTTTCATTGGGATCACTATGGCATTTATACCTCTTTTAACAGCCTCATCGTACATTGGGCCTTTGCACAGGCAAATGAGATAAGGTTCAAAGGTTGACTTATCTATGTATTCAAATATCGTTAAAACATGCATTTCAGCCCCGCCTAGCTCGCTTCCGCCTATGATGTGTAATACCTTGATTTTCTTCATATTATTCACCTTGTTATTTTTTAAACAGATCTATAGCGTTGGAAAGATCTTCTTTAAAGTCGATCTCTATGCACCTGTTTTCACCTATATCTATAGCCTTAAATTTTTTACCGCCGTTTATCATTATTTCAATAGCTCTTTCAAAATAATCGTCGGCATTACATTTTAGTAAAGCTTGTTTAAATTCATCTATATCTTCCTTTGTGATTTTGTTTATCCCAACCGCTTCGCCTTCGGCTTCTTTTACTTTTTTGGAAATCTCTGTAATAAAGCCATTTTTATCTGTTTTATACTTTACTTCTTCCTCAGCGCATCTTGATGTGTTGACGGCAACTGCGTTTCCTTGGTGAGATATAAGCAGTTTTATGATATTTCCATCAAATACCGTGTCGCCGTTTAACCATATTACGTCATCGTAGAGGTCCTTGATTCCTTCTAAAAGGCTTTTTGACGTGTTTGTCACGGAATACAGAGGGTTGTATTTATATAAAATCTCAGGATAAAATTCCATTATAAGTTCTTTTTTGAATCCCACTACTGCTATTATTTCGTTTATGCCGTTTTCTTTTAATAACCTTATTTGCCTACCTATTATTGTCTCATCGTTATTGATTTGGGTTAGACATTTGGGCAGTTTTCTACCCAACCTCGAGCCAATGCCAGCAGCTAGTATTACACCTTTCATCTAAGTAACATCCTTTCCCGTTAATTTTTTTATATGTGTATCCTTTCATTATTATAACCTTTGTCTGCCTTATTTCCAAGCTTTTTTAGATTTTTGTTTATAATAACTTGACATTGTTTCGGTTATGTCACATAATCTTATTATAAACATGGTAATAGCGGAGGGCATAGGGAATGGATATAGTTTGCTTTTCAGCAGTTAATTGGGATCCAATAATGACCAGGATACAGCATTTAATGAAAAGGTTTCCGAAAGGCAACAGGGTATTTTTCTTTGAGCCGCCTTCAACTTTAATTTCTCCTTTAAAGGATAGGGAACGATTAGAGGATTTATACATTTGGATTAAAAATCCGAAGAAGAAATTAGATAACAATATTTACATATTAAAGTTGCCTCCGGTGTTTCCTTTTTATAATAAAAATAGGATTGTAAATAGAATCAACAGTTTTTTTTTAGCGGTTTACTTAAATATTATTTTTAAAAGGTTTAATGTACAAAAGCCTCTTTTTTGGATGTACCTCCCTAACAATGTAGATTTATTAAAATACGTTAAATACTCGTATTTGGTGTACGACTGCGTGGACAAGCATTCTGAATTCAGTGGGTTAATAAATAAAGAACTGGTGGAGCAGTACGAAAGGGAGTTGTGCGAAAAAAGTAATGTGGTTTTTGCTACGGCTGAAACTTTGTATGAAAGTGTTAAATCGTACAACCCAAATACGTATTTAATACCTAATGGAGCGGATTTTGATTTGTTTAATTCTGCGTACACACAGAATTTAGAAAAACCGGAGGAATTTTTAAATATAAAAGGCAGGGTATTGGGGTACGTTGGTGTTATTAGAGATTGGGTGGACATTGATTTGATAGATTATATTGCCAGCAGACGAGAAGATTGGAGTATAGTGCTTATAGGCCCTGTGGGCAATGACGTGGACATTACCAGGCTTAGGAGTAAGCAAAATGTGCATTTTTTAGGTGCGAGAAAGCAGCAAGAGCTGCCCAGGTATATTAAGTATTTTGATGTATGCCTTAACGTGTTTAAAGTCAATGAGTTGACTAAAAATGTAAGTCCTCTTAAATTGTATGAATATATGGCAACGGGAAAACCTATAGTGTCCACCAGGATGCCGCACGTACAAAATTATACTGATGTAGTTTATATCGCCGATGATTATGAGGATTTTATAAAGAAATGCGAAATAGCTATGGGCGAAGATAAGAGCGTTGTGGAAAAGAGGATTGAATGTGCAAAACAGGCTTCATGGGACAACCGCATGAAGGATATAATGGCGATAATAGAGAAGGAGTTTGCGCTGGGGAGGTGAAATTGACATGCTGGGCAAGGTTAACTACTATGCTAAAAGGCTGCTCATAAGAGTAATGAATATATGTAAGTTTCTCGTAAGAACAGAAAAAGGGAAAATAGTGCTGATGGACTATACTCCTTTTAGTGGATCTAATTCGTGGGCGTTATATGATTACATAAAAAATGAGGTAGGTTATAAAAATGTAGAAATTGTGAGGAACAGTGAATTAGAGGGTGGAAGCGTATTAAAATACATTAAGGCCATTTTAAATCTATTGAGGGCAGAGGTTCTTTTGACGACCCATGATTTGCCTGTATGTAAGAAATCCCAGTTGTTGATACAGATGTGGCATGGCATTCCTTTAAAAGCGATGGGGCTGTTAGACAAGACAATATCGGCAAAGGACAAAAAATACGCTATAAATAGTTTTAATAGATATAATTATATTGTATCTTCTTCCACTTTTTACAACACGTTAATGAATGCTTGTACTGGCAACTGCAAAGGCAACTACATTTTAACAGGTTTTCCTAGAAATGATTATTTATATGCACCGGGCAAGTTGAGAGCTTTGTATCCTGAGGTAAATTTTGAGGGTAAAAAGATTGTTTTGTTTGTTCCCACGTTTAGATTGGGCTACATGAACAGAAGAGAGGGTATTGAAAGGGAGAAAAATATTTTTGGCTTTGATACATTTGATGTAAATAGTTTTTTAATTTTTTAAAGAGTAATAATATAATTTTTATTGCAAAGTTACATCCTTTTGAAGAAAGCTATTATTCAAAGCTTTATGAAAATAATGGTAGCAATAATTTTATATTTTTGTCTTCAAGCCATTTGTTTGACAAAGAGATTGATCTATACGAAATCCTGCCTGATGTAGACGTTTTAATAACCGATTATTCAAGTATCTATTTTGATTTTTTGTTATTGGATAGACCAATAGTTTTCATAAATAATGATATTAAAGAATATATAAACGCCAGGGGATTGTTGCTAAACCCCTATGATTTTTGGACACCCGGCTTTAAAGTGGATACGCAACGCGATTTAGAGGAAAAGTTGATGTTGTCTATTAACCACCCGGATTATTATAAAAAGGAGAGAGAAACTGTAAAGAGTATTATGTTTGAAGTAGAAAATAATAAGTCAAGAGAAAAAATATGGGAAATTATTAAGAGCAAAAAATTTTATTAAATTTAAAATATACGAAAGAGAGGTATTTATTAATGGTAAAGTTGTTTTTAAATGGAGCTTGGAAAGTCAATTATATGCCTTATGGCTCCTCTATAGGTGAAATATTGGAAGACGACTTTGTGCCGGAAGGATGGTTGGATGCATTTGTTCCTGAGGATATTCACACCACGTTAAAAAGAGCTGGGATAATAAAAGGACATTATTTTGGCAAAGACGTGAAAGAAGAGCAATGGATAGAGGAAAATGACTGGGTATATTATAAGGAATTTTATGTGGGTGATGACTTTAAAAAGGATAAAGTGTATTTAAAATTTGATGGTTTGGATACTTTATGCGATATATATTTAAATCGCGTCAAAATAGGCCATTGCGAGAACATGTTTGTGGGATTTAGCTTCGATGTGACGGATAAATTGCGTTATGGACGGCGCAATGTGCTGGTGGTTCGCTTTTACTCACCGGTGAAGTATGTAGAAAATAGAAGCGTATATGGGCTTTTTTCCACTACTTCCTATGATAGGTTGTTTGCTAGAAAAGCGCAAATGAATTATTCCTGGGATTTTTGCGGCAGGTGTGTTTCTTTAGGTATATGGAAAGGCGTTTATTTAGAAGCGTATGACCACAATTACATTGACAGCTATTACATTTATACTCAAAAGATAGATAATGGCGATGCTCAATTAGGTTTAGAAGTGGATTTAAAAAGCGAAATAGAATCATTAAATAATTATAGCCTTTGTGTTAAAATCGAGAAAGATGGTTACCAAGTTTATGAGTATACAGGTAAGTACGAAGATTTCAAGAAATTAGGGATAGAAATTAAAAATGCCCAGCTATGGTGGCCGCGACCTTATGGTGAGCCCAATTTATATGATTTTCAGCTGGACCTTTTAAGAGATGGTACTGTCGTAGACAGCAAAAGGCAAAAGTTGGGGATAAGGACTGTAGAAATCATACAGGAGCCTCAGGAGGATGGAATATCGTTTATTTTTCAGGTAAACGGCAAGCGCCTGTTTGTAAGGGGTGCCAACTGGGTACCTATAAATGTGGTTTACACTGATATAACTGATGAAGAATATGAGCGCTATATATCCTATGCCGTGCAGGGCAATATAAGCATGTTAAGGGTATGGGGCGGTGGCATTTATGAAAACGAAAAGTTCTTTGAACTGTGTGACAGGGAAGGTATAATGGTATTCCACGATTTTATGTTAGCCTGTGGCGTGTATCCTCAGGATGAGGAGTTCCTGTCCAATGTTTATCAAGAAGCCGTATATAACATTTTGAGGTTGAGAAATTATACATCGTTGGTTTTGTGGAGCGGAAATAACGAAAATGACGAAGCTTATGGATGGGGAATGATGACCTATGGCTTTTTTAATGATAAAATCAGCAGAGAAGTGATAAAAAAGGCTGTGGAAAAATACGATCCCCATAGATATTATTTGCCCAGCTCTCCTTGCAGTCCTTTTGTGGACGCTAAAGGCGGAGACAATCCCAAATCGCCGTATCAGGGGGATATGCATATTTACATTACTTCCATGGATCCTAAGGCCGTCATGTATTACAAAAAGATAAAGACTTTTAGGCCGCGGTTTATGAGTGAATTCGGTTTTATATGTTTGCCAGAAAAGGACACGTTCTATAAATTTAACTTTTTGAAAAAAGAACTTGATATAGAGCATATTTTATCTTCTGTACCTGAAGCTGACAGATATATAAAAAGCGGTAGCGACTTTGACGAAATGATATACCGTACACAGCTGTATTGCTCTTATGGTTTAAAATATTGGATTGAGTACTTTAGGACATTAAAATGGACATGCGCAGGGTGCCTTTACTGGAAATTTAACGACCCTGTGGCGGATAACAATGAGGGCATGCTTTATCCCACGTTGATGGCTACAGTGGATTTTTACAAGATGCCCAAGATGACTTACTATTACACTAAAAGGGCTTTTGAGGACGTTATATTGGTATGTGATGAGATAGAAGGAGGATATGATATTTACTCTTGCAGTGAATTAGATGAGGACATTGAAGGGGAGTTAAAAGTTTTACATATGGACTTTGAAGGAAATGTCATTGATAAGAAGGTGATGAATTGCACGATAAGCAAAGACAGCGCTAAAAAATTGTGTACACTGAGGTTGGACAGTCTAAATATTAAAGATAAGTACAATGAGTATATAAAAGTAGTGTTTGAATCAGGAAACAGGGTAATAGAAAACAGATACTTCTTCGTTGACATTTACGAGTTTTATAAACTCAAGTTTAAGCAAGCGAATTTGAGTATTTTAGATTGTCGTAGAGAAGGCGACGAAATTTATATAACGCTTAAAACAGACAGGTATGCAAGAAACATAAGATTAAATGTTTTGGACGTGGATTTGAGGTACGAAGATAATTATTTCGATTTGGACGCGGGAACTGAAAAGACTTTAAAGTTGAAAATGAAGGGGTGTAATGACGCTAGCGCCTTGTTAAGTAAATTGTTATACATAGAGGGAGAAAACGTAAAAAGGATTACTTATCCTTTATGGAAAAGTTGAAAAGACCGAGTTTTATTCGGTCTTTTTTATGTTAAGAGAAGAAAAACGGCGAAAAAGCAAGAGATCGTGAGAAAAATTCTGAAAAAAAAAACGGCAAATATTCAGTGAAATTGAATAAATTTGACCAAATTTGGACTTTGAAAACATTTTTATAGAGAGTTAAAATGAAGGTGTAGACTTAATAAAGTTTTTTTAAAAAGGTGTGAATTGATATAAAATGAAAGGGGGGTAAGCTGTATAGGATTATGTGATGTGTTTACCAAGACAAATCTGATAAGAAAGAGGGAATCAGATGAAAGCAGAGGTATATAACGCTATAAGGCCGAGGAGCATGAGATACGTTATACTAAGAAAAAATTTAACCGCTGTTAAAAAGGATTGGCAGCTGTATAGTCTTTTAATATTGCCATTGATTTACTATGTGATTTTCAGGTATATTCCGATGTTTGGAAACGTTATAGCTTTTAGAAAATTTTATCCTGGGGGGCCTGTCTATGGTACAGAGTGGGTGGGCTTAAGATATTTTAAAATGTTTTGGACTGATCCGACGTTTTGGCAAGTGTTTAAAAACACCATAATACTGAGCGTAGAGTATCTGGTATTCAGTTTCCCATTTCCCATTGTATTTGCTTTATTGTTAAATGAACTGCGAAACCAGTTATTTAAAAGATTTGTGCAAACCGTTTCATATTTGCCTCACTTTCTATCTATGGTGATCGTAGCAGGTATGATAATGGAGATACTTTCTCCTTCTACGGGCGTTGTAAATATGGTTCTCAAACATTTGACGGGAAAAACTATAAATTTTTTAGCTGAACCTCAGTGGTTTAGGACCATTTACATAGTATCAGGTATATGGCAACAAATGGGGTGGAATGCAATAATATATTTGGCTGCATTAGCTAACATTAATCCAGAATTGTATGAGGCCGCGATAATTGATGGAGCAAATAGATGGCAGCAGACCCTTCACGTAACGATACCTGGCATTATGCCTACTATAATGATACTTTTGATTTTAAGTATAGGCGGGCTTATGTCGGTTGGTTTTGAAAAGATCTTGTTACTTTATAATCCTCTTACTTATTCTACGGCGGATGTTATATCGACATACCTTTATAGGATGGGATTGGAATCAAATAATTTCAGTTATGCGACTGCTATAGGGTTATTTGAGTCGGTAATAGGATTAATATTGTTGAGTACAGCTAATTATATTTCTAGACGATTCGCAGATATGAGTTTGTGGTAAAGGGAGGTTAGGCTGTGATAGGTGTTTCTAAGCAATATAGGGTATTTCAAGTGGTGAACGTGTTAGTAATGCTTTTAGTGGTTGTTGTTACGCTGTATCCGTTCTTATACTTGGTGGCGGAGTCGTTGAGCAGTGAAAAATTTGTATACGCAGGCCAGGTTACGTTACTTCCCAAAGGATTTACATTGAGGACGTACCAAGTACTTACAAGGGAAATTTACTTCTGGTTAGGTTATAAAAACACCATTATATATACCATTATAGGTACGTTTGTGTCGTTATTTTTGTCAACCATTTTGGCTTATCCTCTTTCAAAAAAACGTTTGAAAGGGAGAGGGATTATCCTAGGCTTTATAGTCTTTACGATGTTTTTTAGCGGGGGGTTAATACCCACTTACTTGCTTGTTAATGCGCTGGGAATGCGCAACACTATATGGGCGGTGGTCTTACCGGGAGCAATAAGCACTTATAACGTCATAATAATGAAGACGTTTTTTGAAGGTATTCCTGCCGAACTGGAAGAAGCGGCAGCGGTAGATGGTATGGATACATATGGAATATTGATTCACATTGTTCTTCCTCTTTCAATGCCGATAATGGCTACGATGGCACTTTTTTACGCAGTAGGAATGTGGAATAGCTGGTTTGGACCTTTTATTTACCTGGATAAAAAAGAGCTATTTCCTGTGTCGCTGTATCTGAGGAATGTAATTGCTGGTGCGCAGCAGACGGCTGTAAGCAGCGGTTCTGATGTGAACGATATAACACAGATCGCAGCGACAGTAAAAGCCGCCAGTATGGTATTGACCGCTTTGCCAATATTGTGCGTATATCCTTTTTTGCAGAAATATTTCGTAAAAGGCGTTATGATTGGATCGCTGAAAGGTTAGGGTTCATTGAACTGCGAGGAGGTGGTTATTAGGAATTGTAATAAAAATATGAACTAAAATAACTTTAAAAAGGAGGATTATTATGGGCAAAAAAATAAAAACATTGATAGTGATGGTTTTAGTTGTAACCCTGCTATCTGCTTTATTTACAGGGTGTAGCAAAAAGAGCACATCGACTGCGTCAAAGAATCAGCAATCTGCTGAGGAGGCAAAGCAAGCGACAAATCCTAAGGACCCAAATAATGAGCATTTCAGGTCTGATAAACCTCTTGAATTTACTATGCTGTTTAACGATAATCCAGCCTATCCGTATAAATCAAATTGGCTATTATGGAAAGCGATTAAAGACAAAACTAATGTTACCTTGAAAGTTACGGTAGTGCCTATGAGCGATTATGCGCAAAAACGAAGCCTTTTGATAAGCACAGGTAAAGCACCTGAGATTATACCTAAAACCTATCCAGGTGAAGAGGTACCTTTTATTCCATCAGGTGCTATACTGCCTATAAGCGATTACGTAAACGAGATGCCGAATTTCTCAAGACAGGTCAAGGAGTGGAATCTGCAGGACGAAATAAATACGTTAAAGCAGAAAAATGGTAAATTTTACGTTTTGCCAGGCTTACATGAAATATTCGTCCCAGATTATTCTTTGGCTATCAGACAAGATATATTTGAAAAAAACAATATACCCGTACCTAATACATGGGATGAATTGTATGATGCATTGAGGAAATTAAAACAAATATATCCAAATGTTATTCCGTTTTCAGATAGATGGCAAGGAAAAGCTTTATTAAGTATAGTGGCTCCTACATTCGGTGTTGCTGGAGGATGGGGAGCTGGAAGTGGTTTGTATTATTATAAAGATAAAGATGAATTTGGCTTTTATCCTATTACAGAAGATTATAAAAATATGTTAGCGTATTTTAATAAACTTGTTAAAGAAGGGTTATTTGATCCTGAAAGTTTTACACAATCTGATGATCAAGCAATACAAAAGTTTGTTACAGGGAAATCTTTTGTGATAACTACGAATTCTCAAGAATTGCTTAATTTGAGACAAAGGATGGATGAGACTTTAGGCAAGGGTAAATACAAAGTGATAAAAATAATACCACCTGCAGGACCAAAAGGAGCAGTTTTAGCGGGAAGTCGCCTTGAAAATGGTATAATGATTTCATCTAACGCATTAAAAGATCCTAACTTTCACCAGATGCTGAAATTTATAGATTGGCTGTGGTACAGTAAAGAGGGGCAAACTTTAACTAAATGGGGTGTGGAAGGAACAACGTATAAAGTCGTTAATGGAAAGATAGAATTAATGCCTGATGTCACAGCCGGTTTTTTAGGATTAAATCCTAATGGTACAAAAGATTTAAGAAAAGATTTTGGGTTTGGCAGTGGTGTATTTATGTTAATGTACGGCGGACCTAAAGAGTTAGCATATTCTTATATGACGGACGAAGATAGAAAATTTACAGAAGAGGTAAATAAGACCAGGGAACTACTTCCTCCGGCACCACCTATTTTGTATGATGAAAGTCAGAGAGAGCGGGCTAATATGATAAGCCAGCCATTAATGGATTATGTTCAGCAGATGACGTTGAAATTTATAATGGGTCAGGCATCACTGGATAAGGATTGGGATAAATTTGTGCAGCAGTGCAAGGCCAAGGGCAGTGACGAACTTACAAAGCTTGCAAATCAAGTCTACAACAGCACTAAAGATCAACTTAAATAACCGGATTCTATATGATTTTACTATTGGGTGGCTTTGCGCCACCCAATGGTGTAATATAACGATATAGTAAACAATAAGGGGTGAATTTGCTTTTGAATAATGGTATAAAAAGCCTTAAAGAAATTTACAGAGATTATTTTCCTATAGGCGCCGCTGTGGCGGTAGAAGATTTGTGCGATGAAGGGCAAAAAAATTTGCTTTTAGAGCATTTTAACAGTCTAACCGCCGAAAATGCCATGAAGTTTGAAAGGATACACCCGGAGGAAAAAAACTTTGTTTTTGAAAACAGCGATAAAATAGTAGAATTTGCGATAAAAAACAATATGAAAATAAGAGGGCACACTTTCGTATGGCATAATCAGACACCAGATTGGGTTTTTAAAGACAATTCGGGAAATAGAGTTTCCAGGGAATTACTAATTGAAAGATTGCGGTTACACATAAATGCTCTTTGCGAGCACTACAGAGGTAAGGTATACGCGTGGGATGTGGTAAATGAAGCGGTAGAAGATAAAGAAGATCATCTGTTTAGGGAATCTGAATGGTACCAGATTATTGGCGAGGAATACATTGAGTTAGCATTCAGGATAGCAAGAGAGGCGGACCCTTATGCTCAGCTATACTATAATGACTATAATAACGAAAAGCCGTATAAGTTGGAAAAGACTTATAAATTGTTAAAAGAGTTGCTTGATAAAGGAACCCCTATTGACGGAATTGGTATTCAGGGACACTGGGATATACACGATAGTGAGTTGTTTGATAATTTAAAAAGGGCAATAGAGTTATATGCGTCGTTGGGAATTAAAATCCAGATAACAGAGCTGGATGTATCGATGTTTGCGTTTAATGACCATAGGCGCGATATAGTAGCGCCCTCTAGAGAAATGCTTGAGGTTCAGGCTCAGGTCTATAAAAAGCTTTTTGAAATATTCAGGTCTTATAAAGATGTAATTACCTCGGTTACCTTTTGGGGAATTAGCGATAAACACACATGGAAAGATAACTTTCCCGTTAAAAACAGGAAAGATTGGCCGTTGTTATTTGATGAAGAGCAAAAACCTAAACCCGCTTTTTTTAGTGTGACGGACTTTAACTAAATTTCAGTAAAAAAAGGGGGCGTCAATGAAAAGGAGAAAATTGTTGTCATTACTGGTTAGTTTCATGTTGCTTATTACGGCTTTTATGCCGGTTAATGCTGTGGTGGCTGCAGGATCTTCGGATACATCTAGTAATTCAATCGGTAACATAGATGATGTAACCATTAATTCTTCAGATGTCTCGACGATAAAAAATGTAATTGATAATTCCACATTTGAAAATGGAAGGAAGTACTAATTCTCAAGGCTTTAAATCAGCGACAAGTAAGACTTCAACCGGTTATATAGTAGAAGAAGCAATTCCTCTTACAGATATAACGCCAGCCGATGGTCAAATACTCGGATTTGATGTGCAAGTAAACGACGCTGATGATTCAGGCAAGAGAACCAGCATTGTAACATGGTGTGATCCTAGCGGCAATTCGTGGCAGGATACTTCTGGCTTTGGCAATCTTATGCTCGTGGATACAAGATTGCCGAGATCAGTAGGTAACAGTGATAGTCTTGGAGATAATGAAAAAAGTATTAGCGATGTAGGTACGATTATAAAATCAGTAGAGATACCTGTGTCAGTGCTGAAAGCTTCTATAAACCTTGATAAAAAAATAATAGTGAAGTCAGGTTTTGTATCTGTTGCAATATCTAAAAATTCACTGGACCTCAGCGATGTTAATGGCAATATAAAAATAAGCATAAAAGACAATGGTAAATATGACAAGATGTCAGGCTTTACCCCTGTTACAAATGCGTTTGACGTATTAATAAAAGCGGGAAATGAAGATGTAAAGATATTAAAGCCTTTAGAAATAACGTTAGATGTGCCTGCGTCTGGTATAAATGATTTAAGAAAAGCAGGCATATACTCCTATAATGAGTCAGCGGGTAAATGGGAATATATTGGAGGTAAGATAGATAAAGACAGTAATACAATAACATTTAAAGCATATAATTCCTCAATATATGCGGCATTTGAATATAATAAAACCTTTGAAGACATAAAAAACCACTGGGCCAAAGATGCCATTGAGGTACTTGCTTCAAGGCATGTGGTACAGGGCATTGATGGTAGAAACTTTGCACCTGATAAAGCTGTAACAAGGGCTGAATTTGTGACGATGGTAACAAGGCTTCTTGGTATTCAAGAAAAAGCGTACAAAGGAGAATTTATCGATATTAAGTCAGGAGATTGGTATGCCAATGAAATAGAGGCGGCATATGAAGCCGGTATAATACTCGGTGACGGGAAGAGGATGAAGCCAAATGACTATATAACCCGTGAAGAAATGGCGGCAATATCAATGAGGGTATTTGGTAAGCTTACGTCATACGATGAAGAGCAACTTAGCAAGACTACATTTGCTGATGATGATCGGGTAAGTGACTGGGCTAAGAAAGCCGTAGCAAATGCAAAAAAGGCTGGCATAATGGAGGGCGTATCTGGTAATCTTTTCGTACCGAAAAAAAATGCCACAAGGGCAGAAGCCGCAGTGGTTATTTATAGAATGTTGGATAAATTAGGTTGGGATTTTAACTTTCCATATCCCAGTGATTTTAAATGGGTAGGGTCCCACGTCACCCCATAGGTGGGAGTGGTGCGATTATCCATAACTCAGGAAGTTGGTGCCGGACTTTGTTTTCCCTTTGCCATCATGAGGTATTTGCGCCGCATGGAGAATTTCTTTGTAGACATAATGTTAAACGAAGAAGAGGTATTAAAGCTAAACGAAATGGTCGTGGATATGCTGGCGAAGATGATAGACATATATGGAGAGATAGGTGCTGACGGGATAGGGTTTGCGGAGGACTGGGGTACGCAGGAGGCATTGCTAATCAATCCCAAGACGTGGAGGAAGCTGTTTAAGCCATCGTTTAAGTACCTGATAGAGGTAGGAGTAGACGCGTTGCAGCTGGACCAACCGGAGCTTATGGGTGTAGAGAGGTTAGCGGAGGGTTTATAGCCAAGGACTATCCCCAGTGGGATGCCATAAACGTCAAAGAGGAATGAGCACAGTGGGCCAGGGAAGTATTTATGGACTACAGAGCGGGTTTCTGAATTTCAGAAACCCGTTGTTTTTTTCTAAAGGTCTTGACAACAGAAAAACCATATATTATACTGTATATATACAATATAAACACTCGTATGAATTAACCTACAGAGGTGAGATATGTTTATAACTATTTCCAATACGAATCCAGAACCTCTTTATGAGCAGATATACACTGAAATAAAAAAACTCATAGTGAATGAGAAATTAAAGCCAGGTGATGAACTTCCTTCAATAAGGGAATTGGCAAAGGAACTGACTGTAAGCGTCATAACAATAAAAAAAGCGTATGAATTGCTGGAACAGGAAGGATTAATTACAACCAGGCAGGGATTAGGTTCGTTTGTGGCACAGAGGGATTATGCGACAATTAAACAGAAAATAAAGGAGGAGTTTCAAAGCAAGATGATAAATTTACTCGATGAGGCTGAGCGTATGGGCTTGACCAGAGATGAAGTAAAACTGATTATTAATGAGATCTTAGGTAAGGAGGAACTGCGGTGAACTATTTATTGGAAGTAAACAACTTATGTAAGAATTACCGCGAATTTCGTTTAAAGAATGTATCGTTTAAGCTCCCTGCTGGCTATATAATGGGATTTATTGGCCCCAATGGTGCTGGCAAAAGTACGACGATTAAATCTATCATGGGTTATATTAATATTGATGGGGGAGAGATCAAGGTATTGGGCAAAACCGTATCGAAAAATGATGCGGATTATAAACAAAAAATAGGTTACGTAGGTGAAGAGCAGTATTTCATTGAAAATATGACAGTGGGTTGGACAGTAAACTTTGTTTCTAAGTTTTATCGAACATGGGATGATAAGCTGTCTATGCACTTGCTCAAAAAGTATAATATAAGTCCATCCAAAAAGATCAGGGAGCTTTCAAAAGGGACGAGGGTGAAGCTGTCGTTGATGATTGCACTGGCTCATCGTCCACAGCTTTTGATACTAGATGAACCTACATCAGGATTAGATCCGCTTGTGAGAAAAGAGATTCTTGATGAGTTGATGGAATTTGTTCAGGATGAAAGCCATGGCGTATTTTTCTCATCTCACATCACCGAAGATATATCCAGGATTGCGGATTATGTGACATATATAAATAATGGAGAAATAGTATTATCTGATGAAAAAGATAGGCTGCTTTCAAAATGGAAAAAGGTTAAGGTAGATATAAAGTATGTGGATGAAGAGGTAAAGGAAAATCTCAGGATGTATACACAAAATGCTTTTTATTATACGGGCATCACAGGGGACGTCGAGCACTTTAAGATGATAATGAAGAGAAAATATCCTGACGCAAAAATAGATATTGATAATATAAATTTGGATGATGTGTTAATGTCTTTGGTGGAGGTTGATAAACATGCTGGCGTTAGTATATAAGGATCTGGTGCAGAACAAGAGGATGTTTATTTATTTTCCGCTGCTAGTGATATTTTATATGATTATATTTCATATGACTACTTATTCAGCTGGAATGTTGTTTATGGTTGCCTTCGTCGCTATTGTCTTTTTAATACAGAGTTTTTATATGGATGAAAAGGATAAGGTGTATAGATTTTTCAAAACTCTCCCTATTAGTGATGAATTGGCTATCAAAAGTAAATTTATATCAATTTTTGTGCAAATAGCTTTAGCAATTGCTATTAGCGTAGCTATATTGTTTCTTTCAGTTCAGCTTAATGTTTTTAGCGCAAATCTGAGTTTGTATAAAATATGGCAAACTATATTGATAGCTATGGGAGCAGGACTGATGTATATGGGTATATTTCAGGTGTTGTATTATAAATACGGATATATGGTTTCCATGAGAATAATGAGTTTTGCACCATTAATAATCGGTTTTGGATTTTCGTTTTTGGCGACCCAGTTAAGTGATGCCGGTATTATAAGCAGGTTCTTTATAAGAATAGGGGAATATTTTAAGAATTTCTCTTATACCACTATTGTTTTTACAATATTAACACTGGGCTTAATTACCTATGTGATATGCATGTACGTGTCAATTCACATATTTAAAAAGAAGGACATTTAAATAAACTAACACGTGGAAAACTTATACAAATAATACCTTTGAAAGGTGGTATTTATGCATGTACAGAGCCGGGAATTTAATTCTGATTGTAGGTGCGCTTATACTGGCGATCAGCGGGTTGAGTACAATTGGTAATTTTGTTGCTCCCAATAATCCATTAATGTCTATATTAAGAGTAATTGCTGCGGTGTTTGTAATCGGCGGGTCAATTATGAGGAGGAAAAAATAAATTTAACGGAGATTTTACTTTAATTCCATCATAAATGAAAGCGGGCTTCAAAAATCTTCTCCAGCCCGCTTTATAAGTATGCCGAAGGTGGGAGTCGAACCCACACGGGGGGGTAAGCCCCACTGGATTTTGAGTCCAGCGCGTCTGCCAGTTCCACCACTTCGGCATGACATAGGATAATATATCATATTTTGCGCAAATAATCAATACCCCTTTTCATTTTTTTATAACAGTATAAAATAATATAAAAAACGATGGAGGGTTGCAATTGAGGTATTTAACAGCGGGCGAATCCCATGGTAGGTGCCTTACAGCGATAATCGAAGGTATACCTTCAAATGTACATATAAGTGTTGACAGGATCAATGAAGAATTAAAAAGGCGGCAGGCTGGTTATGGTAGAGGACTCAGGATGAAAATAGAGTCTGATAAAGTCCAAATTTTGTCTGGCGTGAGAAATTCAAAGACAACCGGTGCTCCTATATCCCTTATGATAGAAAACAGGGATTGGCCTAATTGGGAGAAGATCATGGACCCTATTGTATCTAGCGGTGAACGCGTAGTTACAAGGCCCAGGCCAGGCCATGCCGATTTAAGCGGTGCTATAAAATACGGATTGCAAGACATAAGAGATGTGCTGGAAAGATCTAGTGCCAGGGAGACAGCTATAAGAGTGGCTGTGGGAGCAATAGCAATACAATTGCTTGAGCTGTTTGGCATTTATGTGCGCTCTCACGTGGTCTCTATTGGTGGGATAAAAGCTAAAAATGTAGGGGAGTTTAATGAAGAATTTTGGAGAAAAGTTGATAAATCTGAGGTGTTCTGCGGCGATGGTGATGCCGAGGTTAAGATGAAAGACCTTATTGATAAAGCAAAGGCTGAAGGCGACACCCTGGGCGGAATTTTTGAAGTTATTGTAACGGGGTTGCCTGTGGGCATCGGGAGTTACGTGCAGTGGGATAGAAAGCTCGATGCTAGGTTGGCTTATGCCCTCATGAGCATCCAGGCTGTAAAAGGCGTGGAATTTGGCTATGGGTTTAAAGCGGCGGATATGCCCGGATCGATGGTGCATGATGAGATATATTATAGCGAGGAGAAGGGTTATTACAGGATTACTAATGGGGCTGGTGGCATAGAAGGGGGTATGACCAATGGACAGCCTGTGGTGGTTAGGTGTGCTGTAAAACCTATACCCACATTGTACAAACCCCTTAAAAGCGTAGATATGCGCACAAAACAGCCTGTAGAGGCTTCTGTGGAGAGATCTGATGTGTGTGCTGTGCCAGCTGCCAGCGTTGTGGGTAAGGCAGTGGTAGCATGGGAAATCGCCTCTGCGTTGTTAGAAAGGTATGGTGGTGACAACATTGAGGATATATTAAAAAATTATAGAGAGATCGGGTCTTGAAGAAAAACGGTTATAATCGTTTTTCTTTTTTTGTATTTTGCGCTATAATATCACTAGATCACCTTTGTGATAAGAATGACGTGAGGAGAGATATAATGCCTAACCTTGTTTTAATAGATGGCAACAGCCTGGTGTACAAAGCCTATTACGCATTGCCTATGTTGACTAACAGCCAGGGACTTTATACCAATGGCGTATACGGCTTTACTATGATGCTTTTTAAGATTTTTGACGATTATAAACCCGATTACATAGGGGTGGCTTTTGATAAAAAAGCGCCTACCTTTAGGCATAGAGAATACGATAAGTACAAAGCCAACCGAAAAGGAATGCCGGAAGAATTGGTACAACAGATTCCTGTACTTAAAGACGTTATAAAGGCTTTCAATATACCTATATTAGAGATAGAAGGTTACGAAGCCGATGACATAATTGGCGCATTGGCAAAAAAGGCCGAGAGCGATGGAATGAGCGTTTTTATCGTTACAGGAGATAGGGACTCGTTGCAGCTGGTCTCTGACAACATATCGTCGGTGATAAGCAAAAAAGGCACTACTGATGTAGAGATCTATACTCCCAGTGAGGTTTTTAAAAGGTTCGGAGTACATCCGTATCAAATTCCCGATTATAAAGGTTTGGTAGGGGATAAGTCGGACAATATTCCGGGAGTGCCTGGCATAGGAGAGAAAACCGCAGCGTCACTTTTGACCGAGTATCAAACTCTGGAGAATCTATTTCAAAATGTAGACTCCATTAAAAAGAAAAGGATAAGAGATCTGCTTATAGAGTATAGAGAACAGGCGATTTTAAGTAAAAAACTGGCTACAATTCAGGTGGATATCCCTATAGAAGCGGATATGGCTGAACTTAGAGCAACTAAATGGAATAATAAAGCACTAAGAGAGTTGTTTTCCAAGCTAGAATTTAAAAGCCTTATGGGTAGATTGCCAGCAGATGCCACAGAGTTGTCTGACAGTGGCCTGGATCTTGATGTAGTGCCTACCGCAGAGGTACTTCGCGAGCTGTCTGAAGGGCTTATATCAGTAGATTACCTACTCCAGGATGAAAGACTTATGTATCTGGCTTTTTACAATGGCAACAGGGGATTTTTTTTGCGCGTTGAGGACAGCGAGGAGATGATGTTATGGGATCTTAAAGCTTTGCTTGAAGATGAAAAGATAAAAAAGCTCACATACAATATCAAACCCCTCATGACGTATCTGGGCAAAAAGGGTATTATGCTTAGGGGGGTGGAATTTGATGCAGCGATTGCAGCCTACCTCATCAATTCCATAGATAACGAGTACCCTCTTTCTACCATAACTAGGGATTATCTGGGGTATAGCATAAAGGAAGAGTACGAACTGCTGGGACAGGGTAAAGCTCGAGTCAGTTATAAGGACGTGAAAGAAGAAGACGTAAGAAAATATGCGGCTGGACGCGTAAAGTCTATATTTGAGCTTTACGAACCGATGTGCGCTAAGTTAAGAGAGGATGGCAGTTATGAGCTTTACGAAAGAATAGAAATGCCGCTTATTACTGTTTTATCCAGTATGGAACAGGTGGGCTTTAAGATAGATAAGGCCGAGCTAGATGAGCTAGCACAAGAGTTTGATTTTGATATAGACAGGCTTACACGAGAGATATATGAGCTGGCAGGAGAAGAGTTTAACATAAATTCTCCCAAGCAGCTTAGCTACATTTTGTTTGATAAATTGAAACTCCCTGTTATAAAAAAGACCAAGACGGGTTATTCCACTGATGCGGAAGTTTTAGAAGAGCTATCGTCTCAGCACGATATAGTGGATAAAATATTGCGTTACAGGACGTTGGTTAAATTGCGAAATACGTATGTATCCGGTTTTATGAAATTGCTGGGCGATGATGATAGATTGCATACTACGTTTATGCAGACGGTGACGTCAACTGGCAGGATATCCAGTACGGAACCTAATCTTCAAAATATACCTGTAAGGGATGATTTGGGAAGGCGAATAAGAAGGGTGTTTATACCTAGCGACGAAGATCACGTAATTCTGTCTGCTGATTATTCTCAGATAGAATTAAGGATTTTAGCTCATTTATCAGAAGATGCTAATTTAATTGAAGCTTTTATAAGCGACGAAGATATCCATGCCAGAACTGCTTCAGAGGTGTTTGGGGTACCTATAGAGGATGTTACACCGCAGATGAGGAGAAGTGCTAAAGCTGTGAACTTCGGCATCGTATACGGTATAAGCGATTTTGGCCTGGCAAGGGATCTAAAGGTATCAAGAAAAGAAGCCCAAATGTATATCGACAGCTATTTTAAGAGGTATCCAGGTGTAAAGGCATATTTGGACAGGTGCGTTGAGGAGGCGAGAAAGAACGGCTACGTGACCACCATATACAAGCGAAGGAGGTATATCCCGGAGATAAACTCTAGAAATTATAGCGTAAGGTCTTTTGGAGAACGAATAGCTATGAATACGCCTATTCAGGGTTCTGCAGCGGATATTATTAAGGCGGCAATGTGCGTAGTCTATGAGCGCCTCAAAAAAGCCGGGCTGACTTCAAAGTTGCTGCTTCAGGTTCACGATGAATTGATACTGGATGTGGCTCGCTCAGAACTTCGGCAGGTAATGGATATCGTAAAAGAGGGCATGGAGAATGTAGTGAAATTAAAAGTACCTCTTGTAGTGGACATAAGTGTAGGTGAAAACTGGTTTGAGGCCAAATGACAAGGTGATGGGATATGAAAGTTGTCGGGCTTACAGGTGGCATAGGAAGCGGTAAGACTACGATTTCGCGTATTTTGAGGGATTTGGGCGCATATATAATAGATGAAGATGTGGTTTCCAGGATTCTAATGCAAAAAGGCCAGAAGGTCTATGATGACATTGTGGGCTATTTCGGAGATGGAATCTTAAAAGAAAATGGCGAGATAGATAGAAAAAAATTGGGGAGTATCGTATTTGCGGATAAGGAAAAATTACAGGTGTTAAATGAGATAACCCATCCAGCCATGGTAGAGTATACTAAGCGCGAGATAGAAAGGATTATATCTCAAAAAAAACATAAGCTCATAGTTATCGATGCGGCTATTTTAGTGGAGATGGGCCTTGACAAGTTGGTAGATGAAATATGGGTTGTTTACGTGGACAGGAGTACCCAGATAAAGAGGGTTATGGCTAGGGATGGTTTATCTTATTCAGAGGCTTTGAATAGAATAAGCGCTCAGATGCCTGCAGAGGAACGATTAAAATTTGGCGATGAAATCATAGACAACACCAGACCACTAGACGAAGTGAGGGCACAGGTGGAAATGTTGTTTTATAAAGCTATAGAATAATATGGGGGTTTTGTAATGCTTTTTTTAACTAAAAAAGGGTTGTTTATACTTGTATTTACATTGATAGTTATCGCTATTATAGCTCTTACCAACGCCTCAAAGGTCGCAATAAGGTACATGTACCCCCTTAAGTACAGAGAGTACGTATACAAGTATTCAGGGGAATATGATATAGATCCTTTTTTCGTCTTTGCGGTCATAAAAGCAGAGAGCAATTTTAGACCTGACGCCGTTTCTAAAAAAGGTGCTATAGGTTTGATGCAGATAACCCCAGAAACAGGTCGGTGGATCGCGTCTAAGCTAAAAATCGCAGGCTATAACGACAGTATGTTGTTTGACCCTGAGATGAATATTATGATGGGCACATGGTACTTAAAAGATTTAAATGGCGAATTTGGTGATATTAAGTTGATCGTTGCTGCTTATAACAGTGGAAGGGGGAATGTGGCTGCATGGCTTAAAAACAAGAAGTACAGTAAAGATGGTAGAAATTTAGATGATATCCCTTATTTAGAGACGGATAAATACGTTAAAAAGGTTTTGAACAATTATAAAATTTATAGGGCTTTGTATTCAAAGTGATAAAACAAAAGAAAGGATGTTGACAGTGGAGGAATTGAAGAGCTTAAAAGATTTAAAGAAAGTAACCGTAAGCGGTGATAGGCTTTACTCTGCAACCCACGAGGAGATTCTAAGCGGTTATACTACAGATGTGTATTTTTTAAGGACAATGGATATACTAGATAGATTGGGATTAAAAAATAAAGTAGTGACAGCAGAGATATTTGCGCGTAAAAAGGGAATACTGGCAGGCATTGAAGAGGCTATTGGTGTTTTAAAAAACAAAAAGGTTGAAATCTGGGCAATGCCCGAGGGTACTTCGTTTGAGGCAAAAGAGACGATAATGCGCATAAGAGGTCCTTACAGCGAATTTGGGATATATGAGACGGTTATACTGGGTATGCTTGCCAGTTCCAGTGGATGGGCTACGGCAGCTGCGGAAGCAAAGGCAGCCAGCAAAGGCAAGCCTCTCCTTTGTTTTGGCGCGAGGCATGTGCACCCTGCAGTAGCTCCTGTGATGGAAAGGGCCGCATTGGTAGGCGGTGCAGACAATGCCAGTTGTATACTGGGGGCTAAACTGTACGGGAAAGAACCAGTGGGCACTGTTCCTCATGCTGCTTTTTTGATTGCGGGGGATACTTTGGAGGTGGCTTTGGCCTACGATGAAATCACCCCTCCCGATGAAGCTATTACCATACTGGTGGATACGTTTAAAGATGAGGCGGAGGAGTCGATAAGAGTTGCGCAGGCATTGGGTAAGAGGTTATATGGCATCAGATTGGATACGCCAGGAGAGCGAGGCGGCGTGACGGTGGAGCTGGTAAAAGAGGTTAGAGCCAGATTGGATCAAAGGGGATTTAATCATGTAAAAATTGTGGTTTCAGGAGGTTTATATCCTGAAAAAATTTCCGAGTTAGCCGATTATGTAGATGCCTTTGGTGTGGGAAGTTACATATCCGGCGCTCATCCCATAGATATGACCATGGATATAAAAGAAGTAGAAGGTCAGCCTATCGCAAAACGAGGTAGGATACCTGGCATAATAGACAACGATAAACTGGTTAAGGTGAAGTAGGTCGAGCACCAAAAATTAATACCATGAAAAAAAGCGAGTATAAACTCGCTTTTTTATTAACAATATATGCCGAGAGCGGGATTCGAACCCGCACAAGGTTGCCCTCACTACCCCCTCAAAGTAGCGTGTCTGCCAATTCCACCATCTCGGCGATTTTGTTTTGGGGTTTTACCTCAACCACCACAAGCACTATTATATAATTGTTTTTATGTCTTGTCAATATTCTTACTGCGTGGTCGTGGTTATTTTGTGATAGTGAGATCCTTGATATTGATTCTCACTTTATCACTCTCTTTTTCTCTTAGCTGTTTCTTATAATTGTCAAAATAACTAGCAACTTTTTCGGGGATTTTTCTGTCCTCGGCTGGCATCTGGTACAATATCCTTTCTCTTAGTTTGCTAATAGAAAGGGCTTTCTGGTATTGTTTAATAATCTGTTGCCAGTACTCGCTTTCACTTATTCCTAAACCCTTAATAAATTGTTTATTGTTGTTTATGGAATCAATAACATTCTTTTTGTTCTCTTCTGATAATTTTATATTGCCCATCAATACCTCGTTATCTGTTTTTCTAACATTCTCCATAAATTTTTTAGCTTCTTCATAGGAAACACTACATCCTAATCTTTTGGCTTCCTGATATAATAATTCATTGTCAATAATTTTGTTTAACATTTGATAGGCATCCAATGGTTTTTGTATCTCAACCCCATGCTGCTTAAATAATTCTATATTTTTTTTCTGTTCCTCATATCTTAACTTGTCTAAAGCCAGCGCTATATATAAATCTTTTTTTGTAATATTGGTGTCACCGACTTTAGCTATAACTTCATCATCTACATTGGAATTTTTTATCTTAGAAATCTCTTGTCCTGTTAAATACCACAGGTTTCCCCTAATCACAAAAGCCCCTAAAAGTAAAATTAGCGTAAACGTTAAAATCAGTATTAAAAAAAACCTCCTTTTAATCATTTTGCAACCTCCCTACGAGAAAATCCTCAGCATAAATTTGTATTTTTCTAAATTATACTTAATTTTGCAAATTTGTCAACTGGTTTTTGGGTGACATTGTGGTACTGTTTTTTCAAAAGTCTGTATGTTATAATGATACTGGATGCACGCAGCAGGCGGAAAATGCCAAAAAGGGGGAAGACAGTTGCACAGAGAACAGGTGCTTAAGGCCATTAGTGATAGCGGTGTTATTGCCATTGTGAGGGGAATATCAAAAAATTGCCTTGAAAACGTAATTAATGCCCTGAATGAAGGTGGTATAATTTGCGTAGAAATAGCATCAAATAGTGATGATGCTCTTTCGATGGTGAGCTTTATGGCAGAAAAATACGCTGATAGGGTCTTAACTGGTGTGGGAACGATTACCGACGGAAAAACGGCGCGGGAATTTATAAAGGCTGGTGCCCGATTTATATTGAGTCCCAGTTTACACAGGGATGTGATTGATGCTGCCAGGGAAAATGGAGTGGTCTCTATACCTGGGGCATATACGCCTACAGAAATATTTAATGCCTATCAGTGGGGAGGAGATATCGTAAAAGTGTTTCCCTCAGCAACAGGAGGTGTAAATTACATAAAACAGATACGAGCTCCATTTTCGCACATACCGCTATTGGCTGTGGGAGGAGTTACTGTAGAAAATGCGGCTGATTTTGTGGCGGCGGGATGTGTAGGAGTAGGGGTGGGCAGCAACCTTGTGAATCCGGAGAGGATCTCGAAGGGGGATTTTGAATGGATTAAAAGAACTGCCCGTATGTTTAAGGATGCTGTAGAAAATGGGAGGGGGTTGTGAAATTATGCCAGAAGTCGTCACATTGGGTGAAGCAATGGTGGTGTTTAATCCCAGTGATTATTTGCCATTGGATTATGTGCACTCCTTTACTAAAGGCATGGCCGGTGCTGAAGCTAATTTTTCCATAGGAATTGCACGCCTTGGCCATGAGGTGGGTTGGATAAGCAGGGTAGGAGACGATCCTTTCGGCAGGTTTATTTTAAAAAGCCTGAGGGGTGAAGGTGTAGATATATCAAGGGTAAAAGTGGATGTCGAACACCCTACAGGGGTATACTTTAAAGAAAAGAAAAGCGCTAGAAATATAAACGTTTACTATTATAGAAAGGGTTCTGCTGCTAGCTTTATGTCTTCCGAGGACCTGGATGAGGGATACATAGCTTCGGCTAAGTTATTGCATATCACAGGTATAACCCCTGCTCTGTCTTCGTCGTGCCGTGATGCGGTATATAGGGCGATGCAAATTGCGAAAAAAAACGGCGTCATGGTATCTTTTGACCCTAATATAAGGTTGAAGCTGTGGAGCATTGAAGAGTGCAGAAAAACACTTTTGGATATAGCAAGATACGCTGATATCGTCCTGCCGGGTCAGGAGGAAGGCAGGCTTTTGTTAGGCACTGATAGCCCTGAGGAGATAGCCAAAAGCTTTTTAGATATCGGTGCTAAAACCGTGGTCGTTAAGCTTGGCCCTGAGGGAGCTATGGCCATGACCGATAATGAAACGGTGTACGATTCGGCACCGGATGTTCCAGTGGTGGATACAGTAGGGGCAGGAGATGGTTTTGCAGCAGGATTTATAGCAGGTGTACTAAATGGTTGGGATATAAAGCGATGTTTGAGGTTGGCTAATGACGTAGGTTCGATGGTAGTAGCCTCTAATGGGGATGTAGAGGGTTTGCCTACTATGGAAGAAGTAGAGGTTTTCAGGGGGACAATTAAGAAGGTTGATAGATGAAGGGGGAGTATGTCGATGAAAATACAGAGCTTGGAGTTATTTAAAGTTCCTCCCAGGTGGTTATTTCTGAAAATTACTACTGACGAAGGGATAACCGGTTGGGGAGAGCCTATTGTGGAAGGCAAAGCGGATACTGTAGCGGCAGCCGTAAAAGAAATGGAAGATTACTTAATAGGTAGAAGCCCTATGGATATTGAAGATATATGGCAGGTGCTCTACAGGGGTCAGTTTTACAGAGGCGGGCCTGTTTTGATGAGCGCTATATCGGGCATTGAGCAAGCATTATGGGATATAAAAGGCAAGTATTTAAATGTGCCTGTGTACGAAATGTTGGGAGGAGCAGTTAGGGATAAAATCAGGGTGTACAGCTGGATAGGAGGAGATAGGCCGTCTGATGTAGCAAAAGCAGCTAAAGAGAAATACGATCAGGGCTATTCGGCTGTCAAAATGAATGCTACTGAGGAAATGGAGTGGATAGACAGCTTCAAAAAAGTTGAAGATGTGATAGATCGGGTTCAATCCATCCGAGAGGTACTGGGGTATGATATAGATATCGCGTTGGATTTCCATGGGCGCGTTCATAAGAGCATGGCTAGAGTGATGATGAAAGAACTTGAACCGTATAAGCTGATGTTCGTGGAAGAGCCTGTACTTACTGAAAATGAAGAGGCGTTTGTGGAATTGAGAAGGCATTGTGCCATACCAATAGCCACGGGCGAGCGCAATTATACAAGATGGGGGTTTAAAAGGATATTGCACGATGGTGGCGTTGATATAATACAACCTGATTTAAGTCATACCGGTGGAATTCTTGAGGCAAAGAAAATTGCTGCTATGGCAGAAGCTTATGACGTGGCGGTTGCTCCCCATTGCCCGTTAGGCCCCATTGCGTTAGCGGCATGTCTTCAGCTGGATTTCTGTACTCCTAATGTCTTTATACAGGAACAAAGTTTGGGAATACATTATAACAAAGGTTCAGATCTATTGGACTATCTCAAAGATCCCCAGGTGTTTCAGTACGATAAGGGTTATGTAGCTAAGTTGACAAAGCCTGGTTTAGGGATTGAGATAGATGAAGAAAAGGTAAGGGAGATGGCTAAAATAGGGCACCAATGGAAAAACCCCGTTTGGCGCACCAGGGACGGGGTTGTGGCGGAGTGGTGATGTAAAGTTAATATCAGTTAAGGGAATAGCCGGAGCACGGTTGTTCCCTATTTTTATGCTTATAACACTTTCACCTTCCTGACGTCTACATATTTATCAATGATATAAGTAAATAATATTTATGAGAATATAAAATTATATTCGAGTGTATTATGAAAAATCGCGAGATAAAAAGAGCAGTTGAGCGCGAAGAAGAAAAATCCCATACTAAATTCAAAAATAACGTTTTTTTATCTAAAACGCCGCGGGAAGCAGACTTGACTGTTATTTTAGATAGATCTACAATGAGATGCAAATGGCGTGGATAGTCAGGAGGGAGTTTTTATCATGCATTCTAAGTTTAATATTGGTAGCTATGGTAAATAAGTACAAAAAAGGTGGTATGTTGATGGTCGTCTTGTATTTGGTCTTTATATTTCTCTTGTTATATCTTTTTTACGCACTATTAAATCCTGAAAAGTTTTAGGAGGAATAGTTTTATGCAAATTGTAGGTGTGATTGTCATAATAGTTATAGCTATTTTATTGTCTATACCTTTGGGAAGATATATATACCATATATATGAGATGAAAAGATCTAGACTTGAATTTATTTTCAAGCCAATAGAGGATGTTGTATACAGAATAACGGGAATTGATCCATCGTTAAGCATGAATTGGAAACAATATGCGGTGGCGTTGTTGACATTTAATTTAGTGATGCTGCTGGTCGCATTTTTTTTGCTTTTAGGGCAATCTTATTTGCCATACAATCCAACCTGAGCAAAAAGTATGAATTTACTTTTAGCTTTTAATACAGCAATAAGTTTTGTGACCAATACCGATATTCAGCATTATTCAGGTGAAAGCGATATAAGCTTTGCAAATCAAATGATAGTAATTGTATTTCTTATGTTTACGTCTGCTGCCACGGGACTTGCTTCTGCAGCAGCTGTTATGCGCGGCATTGCTGGCAATGGCAAAGAAGAAGGATTAGGCAATTTTTATGTGGATGTTGTAAGAACTATTGTAAGATTATTATTGCCGCTCTCTGTTATTATGACCTTGATTTTAGTATGGCAGGGAGTTCCTATGACCTTTGAGGGAAGGATGGACTTAAGGTCAATTCAGAGCACTGCTCAGTCTATAATTAGAGGACCAGTGGCTGCTCTTGAATCGATTAAGCACCTAGGGACAAACGGAGGAGGTTTTTTCAGCGCTAATTCAGCGCATCCTTTTGAAAATCCAACTCCTTTGAGTAATGCCATCGAAATATTGGCTATGATGATTATCCCGTCAGCTTTAATATATACTTACGGCCTGAAGGTAAAAAACAAGAGACACGCATGGATATTGTATGGATCTCTCATGTTAGTCTTTGTGTTATTCTTGGCAGCAGGTATATTTTTTGAATCTCATCCTGGTAATATTTACAATAGACTGCAGGTTAATGCTGTAGCGGGCAATATGGAAGGAAAAGAGGTAAGATTTGGGGCAGAGCAATCGGCTATGTTTGCAACTGTAACCACGGCGTTTAGCACTGGTTCTGTGAACAGCATGCATGATTCTTACACGCCGTTAGGAGGAGCTATACCTTTGAGCCTCATGATGATCAATACGATATTCGGAGGCGATGGTGTCGGTTTAATAAATATACTTACATACGCCATATTAACCGTATTTATTACCGGTTTAATGGTGGGGCGAACTCCAGAGTTTTTAGGGAAAAAGATAGAAACAAAGGAGATGAAATGCATAGCGCTGGCTATTTTAATACATCCTATGCTCATACTTTTTTCTACGGCGATTTCGGTAATGTTACCAGCGGGAAGAGCTTCTATAACTAATCCGGGTTTTCACGGCATTACTCAGGTGGTTTATGAATTTGCCTCTGCAGCGGCTAATAACGGTTCAGAATTCGCAGGGTTTATTGGCAATACACCGTTCATGAACATCATGACAGCTGCAGTGATGTTTATAGGGAGGTATGCGTCGATTTTCTTGTTATTAGCAGTGGCAGGATTTTTGGCGAAAAAGGTACCAGCGCAGCCGACGCCTGGTACGTTTAGAACAGATACGCTGTTATTTGGCCTTATATTTATATCCATAATATTCATAGTAGGTGCCTTGACATTTTTCCCAGCATTGATATTAGGTCCTGTATCGGAATTTCTAAAAAGTTTATAATTGGGGTGTTGGAGCATGAATAGCCTTGTAAAAAACGCGATTTTAGATTCTTTCAGAAAAATTAGATCCCAGATCTATGATAAAAAATCCTATAATGTTTGTGGTAGAAATAGGGGCATTTTTATCCTTGTTAACGACCATTTTTCCTGTTTTTTTTGGCAGTACGGCTAAAGATGTATGGTATGATGGCACTATTACCTTAATATTATTTATAACCGTTTTGTTTGCCAATTTTGCTGAAGCCATTGCAGAAGGCAGGGGTAAAGCGCAAGCGGAGACTTTGAAAAAGACAAAAAAAGAAACCATAGCGAGGGTCATAGATAAAAATGGTAATATACATGAAAAGAGCTCGTCACAACTAAAAAAAGGGGATGTGGTATTAGTAAAAGCTGGCGAATTGATTCCAGGCGATGGTGAGATCATCGAAGGTATTGCGGCTATTGATGAGTCAGCTATTACAGGCGAATCAGCCCCGGTTATAAAGGAAGCAGGTGGAGATTTCAGTTCTGTAACAGGTGGCACAAAGGTTATAAGCAATGAGATAAAGGTCAGGATAACAGTATCCCAAGGGGAGTCTTTTCTTGACAAGATGATAAGGCTGGTAGAAGGTGCTAATAGACAGAAATCACCTAATGAAATAGCATTGAGCACTTTATTGGTTAGTCTTACCATTGTATTTTTAGCTGTGGTCATGAGCTTTAAACCCATTGCGGCTTATATAGGTATTAATGTAAGCATTACCACCCTTTTGGCTTTACTAGTGTGCCTTATACCTACTACGATAGGTGGCTTGCTGTCCGCTATAGGAATAGCAGGTATGGATAGAGTTGCCAGGTTTAACGTTATAGCTAAATCAGGTAAGGCTGTGGAAGCGGCTGGGGATATAGATACGATGCTTTTGGATAAAACAGGTACCATAACTTACGGCAATAGAATGGCCGATGATTTCATACCCATTGGTAGACATTCTGAAGAAGAGGTAATGCATTACGCTATGCTAGCGTCTCTAAAGGATTCCACTCCTGAGGGAAGGTCAATAGTGGATCTGGCTAAAAGAAGAGGCGCGAATATCGATGAGAGCGTACTTAAAAACGCAAGGGTGATTGAGTTCAGCGCGCAGACTCGAATGAGCGGATTGGATCTTGCGGATGGCACTATTGTGCGCAAAGGCGCTGCTGATATGGCTGTAAAGCTTGTGAAAGATGCCGGCGGTGAAATACCTGAGGATTTAGATACAGAAGTAGAGAAGATATGCAGGTTGGGCGGTACACCCCTCGTGGTGGTGAAAAATAATGAAATAATCGGAGTTATATACTTGAAGGATACTATAAAACCTGGCATGCAGGAAAGATTTAAACAGCTGAGAAAAATGGGCATAAAGACCGTGATGGTTACTGGTGACAATCCCCTTACGGCTGCCACGATTGCTAAAGAGGCTGGGGTGGACGATTTTATCGCTGAGAGCAAACCTGAAGACAAGATTAATGCGATTAAAGCTGAACAGGCAAAAGGGCGACTTGTAGCTATGACAGGAGATGGAACCAACGATGCCCCGGCATTAGCGCAAGCAGATGTAGGCCTTGCGATGAATAGCGGCACTATGGCGGCCAAGGAAGTAGCAAATATGGTAGATCTGGACTCAAACCCGACAAAGATAATCGAAGTAGTAGCTATAGGGAAGCAACTTCTTATGACCCGAGGAGCCCTTACCACCTTTAGTATAGCTAACGACGTGGCTAAGTACTTCGCTATACTCCCAGCGATTATATCTGGAGCTTTGCCATCTATTAATGCGTTAAATATAATGGGTTTATCATCGCCACAAAGGGCTATACTATCTGCTCTTATTTTTAACGCGGTTATTATTCCCGCCCTCATACCGCTGGCTATGAAGGGAGTAAAATACAGGCCTATGGGGGCAGAAGCACTTCTCTTTAGAAACATTCTATTATACGGGCTTGGAGGTATTATTACGCCTTTTATTGGGATAAAATTAATAGATATGATAATATCACTATTATAATGCGGAGGATGTAAATATGTGGAATAACGTGTGGAGATCGGTAAAATTGAGCGTCGTGTTGATTTTTTTACTGGGAATTGTTTATCCGATGCTGATGGCACTAGTTGCCGGTTCTATTTTCCCGTATCAGGCTAATGGGAGTATAATATATTTGAACGGTGTGCCAGTCGGTTCAGAGCTTATCGGACAGAAATTTACGGGCAGCCGTTGGTTTCATGGAAGGCCCTCATATGTAGACTATAATCCTTTAAAATCGGGTGGAAGCAATTTGGCCTTGAGCAACCCGGCTCTGGAAGCTAAACTGAAAAAAAACATAGAGGAGGTAATAAAAGAAAATCCAGGTATAAAAAAATTAGATATCCCTGTGGATTTAATTACAGCTTCGGCGTCGGGCCTGGATCCTGATATATCAGTTGATGCAGCTTATATTCAAGCAAGAAGAGTAGCGCAAGCCAATGGCCTTGATTATAACAAGGTAAAGGAATTGATTGATAAAAACATTGAAAAAAGCGTTTTGGGCATTTTTGGACAACCTAGGGTTAATGTGTTGAAATTGAATTTGGCCTTGTACAATTTAGTGCGCCGCTGAGGTGGATTAGAGTTGGAAAATAGGGCTTCGGATTATTTTTTAAAAGAGGTACAGAGGGCGAATAAAGGGAGACTGAAGATTTACATCGGAGCTGCTCCTGGAGTAGGCAAAACATACAAGATGTTAAGAGACGCTAATGAACTAAAAAGGCAGGGTATAGACGTGGTTATAGGTTTTGTAGAGACCTATGGAAGAAAAGAAACAGAGGAGCAAATAGGAGATTTGGAAAAATTGCCATTAAAGAGGATACTATATAATGGTATAGAGCTTGAGGAAATGGATCTCGAAGGTATAATTAAAAGAAAACCCCAATTAGTCGTGGTGGATGAATTGGCCCATAGGAACGCCCCTGGATCAAAAAATAAAAAGCGCTACGAAGATGTATTGGACCTGATTGAAAATGGAATAAGCGTCATGACTGCTGTCAACATTCAACACCTGGAAAGCCTTAACGATTATGTAAACAGGATGACTGGCATAAAAGTCGGACAGACGATTCCGGATTATATATTTGAATACGCCGATGAAATTGAAGTAGTTGATATTTCCCCTCAAGCGCTAAGAGAGAGAATAAAGCAAGGTAAGGTGTATAGCAGCGATAAAATAGAGATGGCTTTAAACAACTTTTTCAGAGAAGGCAATTTAACAGCGTTAAGAGAACTGGCTCTTAGAGAAGTGGCTAATGAAGTAGACGAGCGCCTTTTAGAGTACAGGAATAGAAAAAACGTGGAAGGGTTGACTGGTGCTCAGGAAAGAATTCTGGTTTGCATAAATTTAAGGTATAATTCTGAGTATTTGATAAGAAGAGGCTGGAGAATAGCTAAGATGTTAAAAGCTAAGCTTTACGTGCTACACGTATATAGAGAAGGGGAATTGAGAGATGCCGAGAAATTAAAAAAATTGGATGCGGTAAAACAGCTTTGCGATGAACTTAATGCGGAATTTAAAATGGTAATGTCTTCGGATCCTATAGAGACTATAATAAATTACGCTAAAGATCAGGCTATAACGCAAATTGTATTGGGCCCCTCAGCGAGGAGGAGGATTGACGAGATTTTAAGGGGTTCTATTGTACGGCGCATCATGGAAAAGACGAGGTTTATAGATATTCTGGTAGTGGCAGACCCCCTTTATAGGGAGATGAAGGAAACTTAGATTAGAGTTGAATGCTGCGAAAAATCCATCTCATTTAGAGAATGGGATAAAAGCAGCATTTTTAATATATTTACAAAATTATATAAAATGTGTAAAATGGGGTTGTATATAATTTTAGGTATTGTATTGCCGTTTTCGATAATATATTTAGCAATGAATTATATTTTAAAATACAATTTCCATTTTAATTATTGAGACTTATAATTTTTTGAAATATCTCTATGCGAAAATTAAAACTAAAGGTGAATTAAGTGCATAGCTGGTATTGGACAGATTCTTCGTTTTGGTAATAATATGAGTAAGAGAGAGGGGAGGGGGTGAGCTTTCGTGAAAAAGATTCTTACTATTTTTGTGATTACTATATTGACATTAATGCCGACTTTTTCGGTTTTTGCAGTGACTCCAATAAATACCTTGATTCAACAACAGACGTTAGATCTGGCGAAAGAAAAAGGTCAGGTAGAACGTGCAATTGGCGATAGCCAGTTAAGTCCTAAAAAATTTTTAGTCGATAAAAAAGGTGAACTGGGACGCAAAGAGTTAATGGATGTAAGTAAACCTGACGAATTGATATACGGAAAAGCATATAAAGTGTTTATTGCTAATAAAGAGGTTGTCCAGAACTTAATTGAGAAGAAAAATATTTCTAATGCTCTGTTAAATGCACCTTATGAGTGGGAAGTGCCTGTAAAATTTAACGGCAAGGAAGTGGCGTCAGTTACCTTAGCATTTTTGAATAACAGGTGGGAAGTTGGCGAAATCGGCGGTTATCTTTCGCCCGCTTCCATTGATTTTGTCAGCAACCCTGATGGTATAACTTCGTATTTTGATAACAATAATTTGAAAGAGGCAGAAAAATTTATCCATTTAAGAATACCTTCGCTACATTCCGATTTTCTTTATCTTGATGCAAATAACAGAGAATATTTTGTTCCCATTATTCACGGCGAAGGTAAAAGTGAGCTTTATGGTCTTAAGGACAAAAAGATATATACAAAGGACGAGATAATTTTGGCTATTGGCCCTATTCTTAAAGCCGGTTTGAATGATACAGGAATGACAACAGGTCGTCCCTCTGTTGCTAGCAAGGATGGTCTAAATAATCAAGTATACTATTTAATTGGGTTGACAATTTTTGTTGCTTTTATAACAATTTTTTACTATGTAAGATTAAAACAAAATCAAAAATTTTAATGCATTTATGTGTGTACGATATATCCGTAGTCCAATGCGGTTAAAGTTCGCTACAGGCTTTAATAGCACCAATTGTTAATTCGTAACGAATATGCATATCTCGTTTTTGCCACTTCCTGTCGAGTAGAACCGATGTAATTTTTATCATGTTTTTGCTTTGCGACATGCTTTGACACACCTTATGTAAATATTCGCGATATTGTTTGGAGAGTGATAATAGAAATGGACGAGATTATTAAAGTTACAAAGGTTTCTCGTGAACTATTTATATCTTATAGTAAAGGGAAGGTGATAACATAAAGCCGTTAGTTATTGCCCATAGAGGGGATTCTGTCAATGCCCCTGAAAATACGATGGCATCATTTCAAAAGGCGATGGATGTAGGAGCTGATGGTATTGAGCTGGATGTGCATATGAGTAAGGACGATCATCTTGTAGTCATTCACGATGAACGAGTGGATAGAACCACTGACGGCACCGGGTATGTAAGGGACTATACTTTGAAAGAGCTAAAAGAGCTTGACGCGGGAATTAAATTTAGCCCAAAATTTGCAGGTGAAAAAATACCAACACTGGAGGAGGTTTTAGAGCTTATTGATAATAAAAATATATTGCTGAATATAGAAGTAAAAAGTGGAGTCGTAAATTATCCCGGCATAGAAAAAAAGCTGGTTGAGACTGTAAGAAAATATGATATTGCCGAAAGGGTTATATTGTCATCTTTTAACTATAATAGTATCAGAGGTATAAAAAGGTTTGACTGTGAACTGAAAGTAGGTCTGTTGTATGAATACGCCTTGACAAAACCATGGTATATAGCTCGCAGAATGGGCGTTTATTCGCTTCATCCATATTACTTTAATATAACACAGGAATTGGTAAGTAGCTGTAAAAAATATGATATCAAATTATTTCCATGGACTGTGGATAAAAAAGAAGATATGCGGAAAATGATCGAAATAGGTGTTGATGGTATTATAACGGATAATCCTGGTTTGCTTATAGAAGTGAGGGATAAAGGTCGTGGTAACGATGAATTATAAAAGTACACATTTTTTGATATACATTGACACGGTATGCATTATATAATGTAGTAAAAGTAAAATATGTTTTGCAAAATATAACAATCAAAAAGGTTGGAAGGATGTAGCGTATGCTAAAAGTTAATAATCTGTACAAGGAATATAAGTCAAAAAAAGTAGTCGCATTAAATAGAATAAACATGAATGTTGAAAAAAATGAAATAGTGGGTTTATTAGGACCTAACGGAGCGGGTAAGACGACGCTAATTAAGGCGATTAGCGGATTGGTAAATCCTGATTCAGGAGAGATAATAATTAATGATATTAAATTAAATGAAAAAACTAGACGTAAGATAATGGGTAAATTAGGTGTTGTATTAGAAGGAACAAGAAATCTATATTGGACTTTATCCGTTAAGGACAATTATTATTATTTTGCCAGCATAAAGGGCAAAAAGAACTATGAAATTGAGAAGAATATAGAAAAATATGCTAACGTGTTAAAAACTAGGGACTTTTTAAATTGTAAAATAAAAATATTGTCGACAGGACAAAAGCAAAGGGTAGCTATTACTGCAGCTTTACTGCATGAACCGGAATTGTTGATCTTAGACGAACCTTCTAACGGCCTCGATATAGAATCCAGAAATTTACTGATAAATGGCATTAAATACTTCAGGGATAATTTGAAAACAACTTTTTTAATAAGCTCTCATGATGTAGATTTTATAAGCAAAGTCGTAGATAAAATCGTAATAATTGATAATGGAAATATTGTCGATGAATTCTTAAATCAAGGTATTTCCCCTGAGGATATTGAAAACAAGTATAAAGAGCTATTAATAAAAGAAGGCAATTCAAGGTAGGTTTTAGAGAGGAGAGAAATAGGATAATGGTATATTTACATATTTTGTTTGCAGAAATAAAGCGTAGCTTAAAAGAAAGCTTTTCATATAATGTGGGATTTATTAGCAGCATTCTATTATTGGTTGTCTTATATTGTAGCTTAATTTTCATGAATACAGGAACTCTACTCGGTAGTTATTATAAAAATGCGGAAGGTTCAAAAACGCTTTTACTTATAGGGTATATTTTTTGGAGTTATTCAATAATAGCTATAAATGAAGTAAGCAGTGAAATTGAGAAGGAAGCTGTCAAAGGCACGTTAGAACAAAAATTTATGTCTATAGCTCCGTATTCTCTTTTATTAGCAGGCAGTATTATTAGTAGCATACTTGTCAGCAGCGTTGTTGCAGGTATTATAATTACTCTTTCAAGAATTATATTTGGGATAAATATAATAATAAATCCGGGCGTCATTCTATCGCTATTTATAACTTTATTAGGCATGTATGGAATGGGACTAATTCTCGGCGGAATTTCTTTCATAGTAAAGAAAATCAGTAAAATAACTGAGATAATTCAAATCGTATTGTTATTTATAACTGACACCCTGACGAAGACCTCATTTTTAAAATTTAATTGGATCATACCGTTAACGTTAGGAAATGATATTGCTAGAAGATTTGCAAGTAGCTTGACAGTGCCCTTTGATAGTTGGATAGTGCTTGTATTTGTAAGCTCGATTTGGCTTGTAACAGGTATTGCGGTTTTTAATATTTGTAGTAAGTATGTAAAGAAAAACGGATTATTGGGGACATATTGAATGACAGGACTAAACCATATAACGGACGCACAACCAATAAAAGGTTTCCTTGATAGCTAAGATATATTGTGTTAAAATAAGTATAGAATTAAATATCAATGCAAAAGGGGAGCTAAGGGGAAAAACTTGGCTGAGAGTAGGCATTAAATCCCTGCCTTGACCCTTTGAACCTGAGACGGATAATGCCGGCGTAGGGATATTGCAGGATTCGAGTATTTGATTTCGTAAGGTAAAGTTGATATCTAAAAAAGCGCTGGCTGATGGCAGCGCTTTTTTAATTTAGGAAGAGGTGGAAAAATTGATTTTTTTAAATGATCAACGTGTTGATTTTTGTGGTACCCTTGAAGAACTTTTAAAAAAACAGGGATACAATATCCACGCTGTGGCGGTTTTGGTCAATGATGAAGTAATAAAAAAAGATCAATGGAGTTGTTATCAATTGAAGGACAACGACAGGGTTGATGTGGTTGCCATTATGGGGGGAGGGGCTTTATATGAGTTTTAAAGTGGGCGATCGGACATTGAAGTCCAGGTTGTTTATAGGAACGGGAAAATTGCCTTCTTATGCTCTCATTTCACCTATTGTGGAAAAGACGGGTGTGGATGTTCTTACAGTAGCAGTGAGAAAAATAAATCCTGATCAAAAAGGCGAAAATGTGTTGGATTATATACCCAAAGACTGTGTTATAATGGTCAATACATCGGGAGCCAGGAATCACAAGGAAGCAGTCAAGATTGCTGAAATAGGCAGTGAACTTACGGGATCTGATTGGATTAAAATTGAGATAGAAACCGATTCTAAGTACTTGATGCCTGATAATATGGAGACGTTGAAAGCAGCAGATATACTGGTAGAAAAGGGTTTTAAAGTATTCCCGTATATATCCCCTGATCTAGTGGTGGCAAAAAAGTTAGAGAAGATAGGCGTTTCTGCGGTTATGCCTTTAGCTTCACCCATTGGCACAAACAAGGGTATTGGATGTGAGACATTGCTAAAGGCTATAATAAATGAAATAAATGTGCCTGTTATAATAGATGCGGGTATTGGAAGGCCATCTCACGCTGCCCATGCAATGGAGTTAGGCGCTGATGCTGTCTTAATAAATACAGCTATTGCCACAGCTAAGGACCCGGTAAGGATGGCGGTTGCTTTTTCTAAGGCTGTGGAAGGGGGAAGAATTGCCTATGAAATAGGCATTTTGCAGGAAAGAGAGTATGCGGAAGCTTCGTCGCCCCTCACAGGGTTTTTAAGGGGTGTTGGAGATGATTGAAGAAACTATTGAAGAGGCTGAAGGCATATACCAAAACGTGATAGAGCATAGCTTGACAAAAGATGAAGTGATAAATATATTGCTGAAAGACCATATCAGCAGAGAAGATGCATTAAAGCTTATGCTCTTTGACGATGATGAAGTATTGGAGCTCATGGCGAAAAAGGCCAAAGAGCTGACTGATATGTATTTTGGCAAGAGCATTCTCCTGTATACACCTCTCTATATATCCAATTATTGTAATGGTGGATGTGTGTACTGCGGTTATTCTTCATTAAAAAGAGGTGTAAAAAGGCAGAGGTTGGACTATGAGCAGATTGAGGCGGAGCTTAGAGCTATAAAAGAAAAAGGGTTTGACAGCATAATTATATTGACAGGAGAGGATAGAGAAAAGTCTTCAGTAGATTATATAGGAAAAGCCGTAGAACTGGCTTGCAACATGTTTTCAGAAGTCATAGCAGAAGTATACGCCATGACGTATGAAGAGTACAGGGAACTAGTCAAAAGGGGCTTAACAGGTATAACGATATTTCAGGAGACGTATAATAGGGGACTATACGAAAAGCTTCACCTGCGAGGGCAAAAAAAGGACTATAGTTTCAGGATAAATGCCCCTGAAAGGGCTATAATGGCAGGAGTCAGACAGGTTAGCATAGGTGCGCTTTTGGGCTTAGATGTCCCTGTAAAGGATATGTTTATGACGTTACTACATGGCGAATACCTCATGAATCAATACCCGGATGTAGAAGTATCTATATGTTTACCGCGGTTAAGACCTGCAGGTGTAAATTTGAAAGGATTTTACCATCTGGATGATAAAAACTTTGTAAGGTTTATTCTGACAACCAGGTTGTTTTTAAAGCGGGCAGGCATTAACATATCTACAAGGGAAAGCTCATATTTAAGAGATAATTTAATTGGATTGGGAGTTACTAAGATGTCGGCTGGCTCAAAGACTACCGTGGGAGGCTATGCGCAGGACAGCGAAGAGCGAGGCCAATTCGATGTAAATGATTCCAGGGATGTGAATGAGATAGTGGATGCTATAAGGAAAAGAGGCTATAGGCCAGAATTTATAAATTGGGTAAGGGGATTGGTATGAATAAAAAAGAAAAATTGGTGTATTTCATGAATCCTAGTATATACTGCTTGACAGCAGAAAGCCTATCTAAGGGCAGGGACAACATATCCGTGGTAAAAGAGATGTTAAAGGCTGGTGTAAAAATAATTCAGTATCGAGAAAAGAAAAAGAGTTTAAAGGAAAAATATTATGAATGCATGAAAATACGCGAGATGACCAAAGAATACAATGCGGTTTTTATAGTTAATGATCACGTAGATCTGTGTGCCATGGTAAAAGCGGACGGGATCCACATAGGGCAGGATGATTACCCATTAACAGCGGTGAGGGAGTATTTAGGCGATGATTACATAATAGGTGTGTCTACCCATTCGCCGGAACAGCTCAGGGCTGCTGCGGCAGAGGGGGCTGACTATGTGGGTGTTGGCCCTATATTTGAGACCCACACCAAAGAGGATGTAGTGGCGCCTGTGGGGTTTGAATACCTTGAGTGGGCGGTTAAAAATTCACCTGTTCCCATTGTGGCAATAGGAGGGATAAAAGAGCACAACATAAAGGAAGTGGCCAGAAGGGGAGCTAAGTGTATAGCTTTAGTGAGTGAAATTGTGGGTGCAGACGATATAATGGGCAAGATTAAAAGCTTGTATACCGCTATTAACGCAAAAAGCCTGGCTTAATATTGCCGGGCTTTATTGCATTTTTCCTTGATGTTATAAAGTTCATCTCTTTTGGGAGGTGTCAATGGTTTTTTTTCACCATTTGGCAAGATGACATAGATGCCTTTATCTATAACCTTGCCTATTACGGTAGCATCGATACCGGCATCTCTGAGCTTGTTCGCCACATCATATCCGTTGCTAGCGGATATAAGTAAAGAACCACTGGATATGAGTCCTAAGGGGTTTATATTAAAAAAATTGCATATAGAGCGCGTTTCTTGTCGTATTGGTACTTTGTCCAGATATATCTCCATTCCTACGCCTGAGGCTTGGGCGACTTCATAAGTCGCTCCTAGCAGCCCACCTTCTGTGATGTCGTGCATGGCGTTGACGCCTGAAGCTGATGCTATAAGTCCCTCTTTGACCACGCAGATTTCCTTTAAAAAGCCTTTTGCGCTTTCTACCATTTCGCGCCCGAAGTTTTTAAGCAATATGTCTTCGTAATCATGGGCGATAATCGCTGTTCCTTCAAGGCCTATTGCTTTAGTCACTAAGATATCATCGCCGACTTTGGCATGGGATGCGGTGACGAAAGAATTCTTTTTTGCCACCCCTAGTGCCGTTGTGCATATCACAGGCTTTGTAACGGTTGGCGTGACCTCGCTGTGTCCGCCCAGCACTTCTATGCCCAGCTCTTTAGCTGCCTTGTCGATAGACTCCATTATCTCTTTAAAGACCGATTCAGATGCCTTATCAGGCAATAAAATTGTGACAAGGATTCCTAAGGGATTGGCTCCACAGGCAGCTACATCGTTGCAGGATATAATGACAGATAAGTAACCGCTATTTTTTTCTGCCGCTGTAATGGGATCTGTAGATAAAACAGCTACAACTTCGCCAAAGTCAACGATGCTGCAGTCCATGCCGAGGCCAGCATGGGCAATGACTTCACTTCTTTTTACTCCTGTGTTTTTATAAGCGTATTTTTTAAGCAATTCGGGTAGAATTTTTCCCGTCTCCAACTGAAATCATCTCCTGACCGTGTTTTTCAGCCTTTTGTATACCATAACTGCTATAATTGCTCCCAATGTAACCTGTATTAAATCCCCTGCGAATTCCAGGGGTATAGCGCCTATGCCGTATATTAATCCTGCGGATATAGAATAACCGATCAGCATAACAGGAGCGCCGAGGGTTATGGCTAAGATGGCGTCTTTCTTGCGGTTTACGCTGCCTACTATAAATCCTTCCAAGCCCTTTATAACAAAAGTAAAAGGTGCCCATATGGGATATCCGCTTATGAGATCAGCTAAGGCAGAGCCTACTCCTCCCAGTATACCTCCGGTCTTACCACCGTAAAGCAGTGCTACCAGGTATATTACCGCTTCACCGAGGTTAAAATAAATACTTGGCTTGGGAATGGCAAATTTAGTGACGGCAGTTGCTGCGATGAGCAAGGCCATGAGAAGGCCTAAGACAGCTATGTGTTTAGTTTTTTCGCTCAATTTAGCACGCACATCCTTTCTTACACTATTTTGCTTTATTATTATTCTATCATATCATAAACTTGGCCAAAAGCCCTAGGTTTATGAGTTAAAAATAAATCCGGTTACGACCGGATTTATTTCTTTAATGCCTTTTCTAGTGAGTCGATATTAGTATTTAATATTTCACTCTCTATTTTTACCAGAGATTTGTCTCTAGCGTCAATGGCTTTTTCCAACTCTTTTATAGAATAATCGATTTTGTTAGCAATCGATAGCTGCTTTTGTTGAATTGATGCCCTCAAGGTGGCCCATTCTCTGTTGAGAGAGGCGATGCCGGATTTTGCTTCTGGCCAATTGTCATGATACGCCTTTAAAAAAATATCGCGAACCTGGTATGTTACTCTATATATTTCAGGGGTGTTTTTTGCTTTAAATAAAGCCATAAAGTCAGGTATGAATTTATATACTTCGTTGGTAGCTACCGCTATAGTTGAAGGGTTATTGGTTTTTAAGCTGGCTGTTAAGGCATTTAAACTGTTGGAGAATTGTTCTATTATTTGGCTGCTGGCGCCGTTTTTTGCAAGCTCTGGCTGTATATCATTCCAATCCTTGTGTATTTTGTCTACGGCTTTTGTAGCGTCTGATAGGGCTTTTTGCTCAGGTGATGGTGTGGCTTGCTTTTTACCAAAACTTTCTGATGCTGATGGCTTTGGCGTCATCTTTTCGCTAATAGTCTTTTCCAGCGGTTTATAAAGCTTGTCTAAATCCTCCTTGAGAGAGGTTAAAGGCTTAGGCAATTCGGCGCTGGTTTTTTTGAGGTTTTCAGGGGTGTTAGGTTTCTTTTTAGGTTTACAGCTGTTTAGATTAATTATGATTATAGTTGCCAATAATAACGTAATGCTTATCTTAAGTAGTTTATTATTCATAGTTTATCACCTCATATGTATTATTCTACTGTGTATGTTTTATTATCCAAGCTGTAAACTGAGACCTACCTTATTCTAAATAATTTTTTAATGGCGTTAATTGTTATAACTCCAAAGCACATAAGGATTATAGTGTATAGTAAACACCCAAAGCCCAGCGATATTAGCAGGTTTACAGCCTTGTTTATTCCTGTTAAGGATAAATAAACAAAAGAATATTTTAACCCAAAGTACGTAAAAAAGGCGGCCAGACACGGGTATATAAAGCTATTAAGGCCTATAGATATATTTGTGTGCTTTTTGAGAGATGTGTAATCCAGTGCATTTAGTATCGCATAACTTATTATTATGCCAATTATGTAACCGTTGATTCCTAGCTGTGGTACAGCTACAAGCACGTATGTAAAATACAATCTTATACATGCTGCTATAAATGAATTTCTAAAGGTAATGACCTGCAGGTTTAGGCCATTTAGTATGCTGGCAAATACCTGGTTTAAAAAGATAGGCGCAATGGTAAAAGAAAGCCAGAATAGCATTTGCCCTACATGGTCAGCTGAATAAAGCATACCGGCTATTGGCTCGGGTAGCGAGAGGAATATTGCCATGGTTAAAAAGCCTATTATAAGAGATACGTCAACAGCTTGCCTTACTCTCCGATTTATTAGATGGCGGTTTTTTGTGGAGTAGGCTTCGGAAATGGCCGGTATTAGCGTTACTGCAAGAGAATTGGTTATTATTGAAGGAAAAAAAATAAGCGGCATTGCCATTCCCGTAAATTCCCCATATATGCTGACGGCTTGTGTACTATTTAAACCAGCTACTAAAAGCCGTTGTGGTATCAATATGTTGTCTAGGGCTGATAGCGCGTTAATAATGACCCTATTTACTGTAAGGGGTATGGAGATGGCCATTATATCGCCAAAGTAGCTTTTAGTGTTTAAACGGATATCTCGATATATTTTCCTTTCCCTGTGAAAAGCGTAGGATAGGTAAAAAAAGCCGAATATTTCTCCGGCTATATTGCCCAACATGGCTATGGCCGACGATACCGAATAAGGTATGTTTACGCCGTTTAAAAAATACAGTAAACCCAAGACGATTATTACCCTGGACACTTGTTCGATGATATTTGCAATGGCATTAGGAGTTACATCTTGCATACCCTCGAAAAAGCCCCTGATTATAGAAGACGTGGCGATGATGAAGATCGCCGGTGCAAAAATAAGCAGGGTGGCGAAAGTCCTGTTATCTCTAAGTATATTGGATGAAAGCCATTTAGAACTTAACAACAAAAACAATGAAATGATGAGGCTCAGTGAAATCACGATCTTGAGGGCGGTGTTTACTATATTGAAGGAACACCTGTGATTGTTGCGAGCGGATTCCCTGGAAACCAGAGAAGATACAGCCACGGAAAATCCGCCTGTGACCAGCGAAAGTGAAAGGATGTATATGGGGAAAACCAACTGGTAGATACCCATGCCTTCTGCCCCTATTAAATTTGATAATATTATTCTGTATATAAAACCGATTATTCTTGTTATGAAATTTGCGATTGTTAAAATAAAAGCCCCCTGAATAAACGTCTTTTTTTTGACCAATATGGGATTCCTCCGGCATATAATATCTTATTAATTTATATTCAGGGAGGCTCAAATTATGCTATATTTTAGCGTTTTGCAATTGATACAATTTGTAGTAAATACCATGCTTTGCCAGCAGTTCTTGATGCCTACCCATCTCCCTTATGCGCCCTTTATGTATGACTATTATGTTGTCGGCATGCTGAATAGTCGATAAACGATGAGCCACGATTATGGTGGTGCGATTTTTAGATAATTTAATGAGCGAATCTTGAATTAACTGTTCGGTTTCTGTATCGATGTTGGCAGTGGCTTCATCCAGGACTAATATTGTGGGGTCAAAAGCCAGCGCTCTAGCAAAAGCGATGAGCTGTCTTTGACCTTGTGAAAGGGTAGACCCTCTTTCGGTGACAGGCTCATCGTATTTTTTGGGCAGCTTTTGTATGAATTTATCGGCATTCACGTATGTGGCTACTTCTTTAAGCTTTTCATCGCTTATCTCCTCATTATTCAACCTTATGTTTGATTTAATGTCACCTGTAAACAAGAACACATCTTGAAGCACTACAGCAATATGTCGCCTAAGCACAGATTGAGGCATATCTTTGATGTTTACGCCATCAACGAGTATTTCTCCCTTTTGTATGTCGTATAGCCTGCCAATAAGGCTTATAATGGAGGATTTTCCGGCACCCGTTGCGCCTACAAATGCCACTGTTTGTCCTGGCTCTATTGTAAAGCTTACGTCTTTCAAAACCCAATCTTCCCCATTATAAGCGAACCAGACGTTTTTAAACTCAATTCGACCTTTTATTGTCTCCGGTATAACGGGCTTTTCAGGGTCTTTTATACCTGTTGGAGTAGTTAAAAGCGTATATATCTTTTCAGCGGCTGCCATGGAGGATTGCACCATGTCGTATTTTTCTGATAGGTCAATTATGGGTTGAAATAATTGGTTAATGTAGTTAAAAAACGCAAATAATACACCAAAGGTTATAAATCCTCGCAGTACCTGACCGCCGCCTATCCATATAAGTATCGTTAAGGCTAAGAACCTGTAGAATTCGTTTAAAGGACGGAAGATGGAAAAAATCTTTAATTGGTAAAAGCTTACCCTCATATAGTCTTTGTTTATATCATCGAATTTATCATATATCATCTTTTCGCGGTTAAAAATCTGTATTACCCTCATTCCTGAAATGTATTCAGATAGAGATGCGTATATCCTCGCTATTCTCGTCCTTATCATCCTGTACGCCTTCCGGTCATATCTTCTAAATATTATTGTAGATACCGCGATAAGAGGTACAACAGTTAGGGATAAAAGAGCTAACCTGTAGTCCATTTTGATCATTACAATTACAGTGCCTGTTATTAAGAGCATATCTTGAATTAAGAATACCAATACGTTTGTGAACATATCGTTTATGGCGTCTGTATCGCTGGTGATTCTTGTGACCAGTCTGCCCACGGGATTTTTGTCAAAAAAGGACAGGGACATCTGTTGAAGGTGTGCAAATATATCGTTTCTGATGTTGTAAAGTATCTTCTGGCCTATGTACTGCAGGAGGACAGACTGCAAGAAATTAAATATTGCTCCGGCTACGATCACTAAAAAGTAAAGAAATCCCAGGAGTATAACGCCTCTGTATTTTATAGCTGGATCCAGGTTTTTTACGTTTAAATAATCGTCAATAACCATTTTGAATATGTACGGACCAACTAGATTTGCACCTGTGATGATTGCAAGAAGCAAGAAAACCGCAATAAAATGCTTTGCATATGGCCTTGCATATCTCATCATGTATTTCAAAACGTTTTTGTCATATAAGTTTACCTGAGGATTTTCTTCGTCAATATATCCTTTTGGCAATTTCCATCACCTCATTCTTCTTGCTCGATGTTTTCTTCAAGCTGTTGTTTCTGATACAATTCTTTGTAAAATCCATCTATTGAGATTAGCTCTTGGTGGGTTCCTCTCTGGACGATTTTGCCTTCATCCAGCACTATTATTTCGTCTGCGTCTTTTACTGCTGATATTCGGTGGGATATTATGATACAGGTTCTGCTTTTCATAAACTCCTTTAAATTTTTAAGGATTCTCTCTTCGGTTTGAGCGTCTACGGCCGAAAGGCAATCATCCAGGATCAATATCTTGGGGTTTTTTATGACAGCGCGGGCAATGGCTGTTCTTTGCTTTTGTCCTCCAGATAGAGTAACACCTCTTTCCCCTAATACCGTGTCATATCCGTCTTTGAAACTCATGATTTCCTCATGTATGCCTGCTAATCTTGCGGCATCCTGTATCTTTTCCAGAGGTATATCTTCTGGCGAAAAGGCTATGTTCTCTTTTATAGTCGATGAAAACAAAAAAGTATCTTGAGGGACATAACCTATGTTTTCCCTCAAGGTTTTTAGAGGGATTTTGTTTATATCTATTCCATCGATGAAAATCGTGCCTTCAGGCACTTTGTAAAGGTGAAGCAGCAGATTTGCAAGGGTACTCTTCCCGCACCCTGTGCGCCCTATAATCGCCAGCGTTTTTCCGCTTTTTATTTCGATGTTTATGTCCTTTAAAGCAGGTTCTAAATTTTGAGCGTAACTAAATGTCAAATGCTGTACTTTAATATTTCCTTGTAATTCCTCTATGTTCACCACGTCAGGGCCGTCTACAATATCCGGTTTGGTTTTCATTATAGCGTTTATTCTTTTTAGGGAAGCGCTTCCCCTTTGGAATATGTTTATAACCCATCCCAGCGAGGTTAAAGGGCCCAGGAGCATGCCGATGTAAGAATTGAAGGCTACAAAGTCGCCTAATGTAATGGTTTTGTTTATTACTAAAAAACCACCGTATATGATGATTATGACAGTGCTTATGGTGGACAAAATTTGCATTGAAGAGCTGAAAGTGGATGACAACTTTACCATTGCCATGTTGGCGTGGAAATTCTGGCTGTTAGCTTTGTCAAATTTTTTTATTTCTCCAGCTTCCTGAACGTAAGACTTTATTACCCGTATCCCCATTATGTTTTCTTCTGCTTTGTCTGTCATATTTGCAAAGGCTTCCTGAACTCTCCTGAAGCTTTCTCTTATTTTTTGGCCGAAAATGACCACTATCGCAAACATAAAGGGGCCTGGTATCAACCCTGCTATTGCCAGTTTTATATCGATGGTTTTTATGACCAGTATAATGCTGGTGGTGAATAGTACAATTGTGTCCATTAGATTTGTCATTCCCCTTGCTATGGACATCCTGACGGCCTGGATATCGTTTGTCGCATGGGCCATAAGGTCTCCTGTTTTGTGATGATTGTAGTAGTCTGGTGAAAGCAATAAGAGGTGCGAGAAAAGATCTCTCCTCATCTCATATTCCAGCCATCTGGCGGTGCCCATAAAGCCTATTCTCCAGAAAAACCTTAGTATGAAAGTTATTATTGCTATGGCTAGTATGATGAGCACGTATTTTATAAGCTGGTCATAAGGCATGGTCTTGTTTTTTAATCCGTCGGTTATGTTTCCTATCAGCCTGGGTATGTACGCCTGAATAAGATCTAGTATCGTCAATGATACTGCGCCTGCAATATAAGGCCATTTATGGCGCATAAAAAAATCCTTTAATACGGCGTATTCTTTCAAAGGATTTCTCCCCTTCCCTGATTTTTTCTAAATTATTATATCACAATTATTTATATAATAAAACTATTTGTAATATAATCGATTATTGAATTTTTACTGCTTTAATTATATAATTAAGGAAATCTCATAAACACGTGTACTCGGTCTGCAAACATATTGATTAGGAGGGGTATGGAGTGATTGATTTTAACAAATTTCTGGATAAAATGTCTGCTGTTGCTGAAAACAATAACGCTATTGACCCTGAATACTACACAAAGTATGAAGTAAAAAGAGGGTTGAGAAATAGAAATGGGTCTGGGGTTTTAGTAGGGTTGACAGAAATAGGTGAAGTCCACGGGTATACCATCGATGAAAGCGAGAGGGTTCCTGTAGAAGGTCGCCTGTATTACAGGGGCATTGATGTCAGTGAGATGGTAGAAGGGTTTCAAAAAGATAAAAGGTTTGGATTTGAAGAGACCTGTTACCTGCTGCTTTTTGGACACCTTCCTGATAAAAATCAGCTAGCTGAATTTGTGGACATTTTAGGGAATTTGAGGCGATTACCTGACGGTTTTACGGAAGATATGATATTAAAAGCGCCTAGCCCCGATATAATGAATAAGCTGGCGAGAAGCGTACTGGCTTCTTATTCCTATGATGATAACCCCGATGACACGAGCATAAAAAATGTTTTAAGGCAGAGCATTGAGCTGATTGCCCGTTTTCCGACTATGGTGGCTTACGGATATCAGGCGAAATCCCATTATCATGACAACAACAGCCTGTACATTCATCCGCCAAGGCCTGATCTGTACACCGCTGAAAATTTTCTCTACATGATAAGGCCTGACAACAAGTACACCAGATCCGAAGCTGAAATACTGGACCTGGCGATGGTGTTGCATGCTGAGCATGGCGGTGGCAACAATTCTACATTTGCGGTTCACGTAGTTACATCTACCGGTACAGATACCTATTCGGCCATTGCTGCCGCTATCGGGTCGCTAAAAGGTCCTAAGCACGGTGGAGCTAATTTAAAGGTAATGGGCATGATAGAAGACATCAAAAACCATGTATCTGATTGGAATGATGATGAGGAAATAGCAGAATATCTTAAGAAAATAATCAACAAAGAAGCTTACGATAAGTCGGGACTGATTTACGGCATGGGCCATGCGGTGTATACCCTTTCTGATCCGAGAGCAGTGCTTTTGAAGAAAAAGGCAGCAGAACTGGCTGTAGAAAAGAATATGGAAGAGGAATTTAACCTGTACCTGAAAATTGAACAGCTGGCGCCAAGGGTTTTTGCGGAGATGAAACAGTCCAATAAGGACATTTCCGTCAATGTAGATTTTTACTCAGGTTTTGTGTATAAGATGCTTGATCTGCCGCAGTCGCTGTATACGCCGATTTTTGCTATGGCCAGAATTGCTGGGTGGTGTGCTCACAGGATAGAGGAATTGGTAAGCGGCCAGAGGATTATAAGGCCGGCTTATAAGAGCGTTTCAGGACATAGACCGTATATTCCGTTAGATCAGAGATAAATGAAATTTTTAAAAATTCATATTGCAAAAATAAAAAAAAACACTTATAATATTAACTACTATATTACCTATATGTATCGCAATTTTTGTTTTATAATTTATTATTTTAAGGAATAATTTGCAAGATCCAAAAAATAATTTTGCATATTTGTAATGGCAAGGGGGAAAATCATGGTAAGGGAAGGGAATGTGAGAATACCATCAGGATGTGCTATAAGCGGCATATTGAATAAAAAAGGCGATAGGATATCCGGCCAGATGATTACGGACTCTATTGCGACGATGCATGACAGGTCCAATGGGCTGGGTGGCGGTTTTGCGGCTTACGGTATCTACCCTGAATATCGAGATTATTATGCTTTTCACATGTTTTACGACGACATAGTGGCAAAGCAGGATACCGAGCGCTATTTAAAGGAGAATTATAACGTCTCCTATGAAGAAAGAATACCTACCAGAAAGACAAAGGGCATTGAAAACGAACCTATTATATACAGGTATTTTGCAAAGCCGAAATTGGAATGCCTTAATACTGCTGAGCTGGATGAAGATGAGTTTACTTCAAGGTTTGTCTTTTACGTAAACAGCAATATAAAAGGGGCTTATGTTTTTTCCAGCGGCAAGAATATGGGCGTTTTTAAAGCAGTGGGCTACCCTGAAGATGTTTCTAATTTTTATAAGTTGGAAAATTATTATGGTTATATCTGGACATCTCATGGCAGATTCCCCACCAACACCCCTGGTTGGTGGGGAGGGGCACATCCCTTTAGCATTTTGAACTTTGCTGTGGTTCACAATGGCGAGTTGTCTTCGTATGAGGCAAATCGGGAGTTCTTAGAGCAGTTTGGCTACAAGTGTACTCTTCAGACTGATACAGAGGTAGCGGCATATATATTTGACCTTCTTGTGAGAAAACACAATCTGTCATTTGAATTGGCATGCAAGATAGTGGCATCTCCTCTATGGCGTGCCGTGGACAGGATGGATGAAAAAGATAAGAAGTTGTATAAAAGCCTTAAGATCGTATACGGAAGAGCGCTTTTAAATGGGCCTTTTTCCATAATATTATCCCATTCTCAGGGGATAGTGGCTATAAACGATAGATTGAAGCTGAGGCCTTTAACAGCTGCGTCCAAAGGCGATTTGATGATGGTTGCCAGTGAAGAGTCGGCTATAAGGGAAGTTATAAAAAAGCCGGAAAGGGTATGGATACCTAAAGGCGGTGAACCCGTTATAGGTTATGTAGAAAGCGAACAGTCAGAGGAGAAATCAGCGAAGGAGGTGCCGGCATGAGCCTGAGCCTTTTGACCCCTGAATTTAAAGTAATACGGGATTATGATAGGTGCATCAATTGCAAGGTGTGCATGAGGCAGTGTGCCTTTGAAGTGCATTATTACGATGAAGATGCTGATAAGATGATGGCAGATGACATGAAGTGCGTGGATTGCTTAAGGTGTGTGACACTGTGTCCAACTCAGGCGCTTACCATAATAAAGCATCCCCAGGTTTTCAGGGATAACGCCAACTGGGTATCAGAGGCTATAAGGGATATATATAAGCAGGCGGAAACAGGCGGGGTTTTACTGGCATCCATGGGTAATCCCAAAGATTACCCTATTTATTGGGATAAAATGGTGATAAATGCCAGCCAAGTCACCAATCCTTCCATTGATCCGCTAAGGGAGCCAATGGAATTAAAGACTTTTATCGGCAGAAAACCCGATAGGGTGGAGGTAGATGAAAACGGCCAGCTTAAGACGGAAATGCCTCCTCAGATAGAGCTGAACACGCCTATCATGTTTTCTGCTATGTCGTATGGTTCCATAAGCTATAACGCTCATGCTTCTTTGGCAAGGGCTGCGAAGGAGCTGGGTATATGTTATAACACCGGTGAAGGAGGGCTTCATAAGGATTTTTACCAATATGGCCCTAATACTATTGTTCAGGTAGCTTCAGGACGGTTCGGGGTAAATAAGGATTATTTAAATGCAGGAGCAGCCGTTGAAATAAAGATAGGGCAGGGGGCAAAGCCAGGGATAGGCGGTCATCTGCCTGGCGAGAAAGTAAGTGAGGATGTATCGCAGACCAGGATGATACCTGTGGGCAGTGACGCTATTTCACCTGCACCCCATCACGATATATACTCCATAGAAGACCTGGCACAGCTTATTTATTCCTTGAAAGAAGCTACAAACTATGAGAAGCCTGTAGGGGTAAAGATCGCTGCAGTGAACAATGTGGCTGCAATAGCATCGGGAATTGCCAGAGCCGGTGCTGACTATATCGCTATAGATGGCTTTAGGGGTGGTACAGGCGCAGCGCCTAAGAGGATAAGGGATAGTGTGGGTATACCTATAGAATTTGCAATAGCAGCCGTAGATGCCCGTTTGAGGTCGGAGGGCATAAGGCACCAGGTATCTATTGTGGCAGCAGGTAGTATAAGAAACAGCACTGATATAATAAAAGCAATAGCATTGGGCGCTGATGCGGTGTACATCGGTTCCGCTGCGCTCATAGCCCTGGGATGTCATATGTGCCAGCAATGCCATACAGGTAAGTGCAATTGGGGTATAGCAACACAGGACCCCAACCTGGTAAAGAGGTTGAATCCCGATATTGGCGCGAGAAGGCTTGTAAACCTCATAAACGCCTGGAGCCACGAGATAAAGGAAATCCTCGGAGGTATGGGCATAAACGATATTGAAAGCCTTAAGGGCAACAGGCTTATGCTTAGAGGTGTGGGATTGACCGAAAAAGAGCTGGAAATCCTGGGGATAAAAGCTGCTGGAGAGTAAAGGGGGTAAAAGCGTGAAAAAAGTATACGCGAAGGAAGAAGTATGCATTGGTTGTAAGCTGTGTGAAGTATACTGCATAACATCCCATTCTAAATCCAAAGACGTGATAAAGGCGTATAAGCTGGAGCAGCCTAGACCTGTGGCCAGGTTGGTTGTAGAGGAGGACAAACCGGTTTCTTTTTCCCTTCAATGCAGGCACTGTGATAAAGCGCCGTGCACTAAAGCGTGCATCACAGGCGCGATGAGAAAAGATCCTGTTACAGGTGTGGTCACGTGCGATACCGACAAATGTGTTGGATGCTGGTCGTGCATAATGATATGTCCTTTTGGGGTTATTAATAGAGACACAAATAAAAAGGTGGCATCAAAATGCGATTTGTGCGCAGAAACAGGTACGCCCGCATGTGTTGCCAATTGCCCCAATGAAGCGTTGGTGTACGAGGAAAGGGTGGTTTGATGATGAGGTACGTTATAATAGGAAATTCTGCTGCAGCAGTAGGCGCTATAGAATCTATCAGAAAGTACGATAAAGACAATGAGATCATGGTTATCTCTGAAGAGCCTTATCACGTGTATTCAAGGCCATTGATATCCTATTTCCTCGGCAATAAGGTTGAAAAAGACAGGATGATTTATAGAGAACAGGATTTTTACCAAAAAAATAAAGTCACTACTGTCCTTGGTTGCAAAGCGACTAAAGTGGATACCCGTGCTAAAGAAGTGCTGCTGGAAGACGGAAAAAAGGTAGGTTTTGATAGATTATTGGTGGCTACGGGAGGCAAGCCGTTTATACCATCGGTGAAAGGATTGGATAAGGAAAATATCCATACCTTTGTCAAAATGGATGACGCAATAAGGTTAAAAGAATCCGCAAAACCTGGCTCAAAGGCCGTAGTAGTTGGCGGTGGTTTGATAGGTTTTAAAGCGTCAGAAGGTTTAAGGGACTTGGGCGTGGACGTTACTGTTGTAGAGCTAGCCGATAGAGTGCTTAGCGCTATACTGGACGTCCAGGGAGGACTGATGGTGCAAAAGAGGCTGGAACGCTTTGGTATACACGTAATCACTCAAAACACCGTAGAAGAAGTCGTTGGAGACAGAAAAGTAAAAGGCGTGATTTTAAAGGACGGAAAGATGTTGGAATGCGACAATCTAATTATAGCTATTGGCGTTGTACCCAATAAAGAGGTAGTGGAGGGAACTGATGTTGCTGTAAATAGAGGCATAATCGTTGATAGGCATATGATGACCAATATACCGGGAATATACGCTGCGGGAGATGTGGCAGAAGCGTACGATATGTTAGCGCAGCAGAACAGGGTTATACCAATTTGGCCCAACGCGTATATGCAGGGAGAAGTGGCAGGTGCAAACATGGCAGGCTGTGACATGATTTACGACGGCAGTTTTGCCATGAATTCTATAGGTTTTGAGGATGTGCACATGATAACAGCAGGCGTGATAAATCCTCCCTCCGAAGACTATGAGGTGTTGGTCAAGGCAGACGAGCAAAACACGGTTTATAAAAAACTGGTGCTAAAGGACAACAGATTGGTTGGTTTTATAGAGATTGGAAAGATCGATAGGGCGGGTATATATACCAATCTTATAAAAGAAAAAGTGGATGTGTCATCGTTTAAAGATAAATTATTAAAAGATGATTTTGGGTACGTGGACCTTCCTAAAAAATACAGGAAGCAAAAGATGCTGGGGATGGTGGTGCCTGCATGAAGATTATTGATGCGTCAGGTATGTACTATAGAGAATTAAATGAAAGGATAAAAGAAGAGATAAAAAAGGGAGAAAAAGAAATTTATCTTAAAAATGTAAACGGTCAAAGGTATATAGGCGATGGCATAAGCTCGGATGCCAAGATTATCATTGAAGGCACTCCTGGCAACGACATGGCGGCTTTTATGGATGGGCTCACTATAGAAGTAAAAGGCAATGGGCAGGATGCCATAGGTAATACCATGAATGAAGGCAAAGTCATAGTACATGGTCATGCTGGCGACGTGATTGGATATGCTATGAGAGGCGGTGTTATATACGTAAGAGACGATGTGGGCTATCGAGTGGGAATCCACATGAAAGAGTATATGGATAAAGTGCCTGCTATTGTCGTGGGAGGTTGTGCAGGAGATTTCTTTGGAGAATATATGGCAGGAGGTATCCTCATACTCCTGGGCCTCAATAGGGGAGAAAAGGATATAGTAGGAGATTTTTGCGGCACGGGTATGCACGGCGGCGTCATGTATATTAGGGGAGATGT